>SYFR01000205.1 GCA_005800325.1 Myxococcales bacterium
GAATGGTCATCGAACTCGAGCGCCGCGGCCTGATTGGCCGCGTCCCCCGTCAAGCGAGGAGCATTGCGGTTTGCATCCCCGCCGAGGAAGTCCCGCGGCTACGCCCGCAATCGATCGTATCCTCTGCGTTGCGGTACTAGGTCGCCGGCCTCTCGCGCACGCCGGCCAGCGAGCACGAGCTCGTCCGCGCCGAGGTCGCTCGCCAATGCCGACTCCACCGAGGCGCGCAGCTCTACGAGCGTCGCCGCGACTTTCGCGCAGCCCTCGGGTGTTTTCTCCAAGCGCCGCTTCGCCGCGTCGAGTCGCCCTTGCGAGATGCGCTCCTTCACGCCGGTCGCGAAAGCCTCCGCGGTCACGCAGGGATCGCTCGCTCGAGCCGAGCCCGGTGCGGCCACCGGGCTGGCCGAGCCCGAAGCGCCCGGCAACGACGACGACCCTGGCGCTGGATGGAGCGGCGGCGCGCCGCACGCCAGGACGCACGCGAAGAGCAGGGGGATCCCGCGCTGCATGTCAGTAATCCTTCGCAACGCAGGTGGCTCGACCCACGGAGTCCTTGTCCGTGAGGCGAGCGCTGTCGTGGCACATGCCGGCGGCGCCGCAGTCGATCTCCGACAGGCACGAGCTGCCGATTTCGCTGCCGCCCATGATCTTGGCGATCGGCGCGGGCTTGGGCTTGCCCGCCGTCCAGCGGGACAGGACCGGATAGGGGAACTTGCACTGCAGAGCCGCCTTCAGCTCGACGCCCTCGACCAACCGAAACACGAGGCTCGCATCGTGCTCATCGCGAGCGACCTTGGCTTTGAGCGGGCCTTTGCCCAGCCCGAGCGCGAAGTTCACCTTGCGGTCACCGTCGTCGCTGCACGTTGGATCATTGCCGACGCGGCAGACGATGCGGACCCACTCGCGCACGACCTTGGCCCTGCAACTCTCCGTGACGTCGCGGAGGTAACCTTCCGGCGCGGCCTTCCACTCCTCGGCAGTTGGGTCGGCCGAGGGGACGTTGGGATCCGCCGGAGCCGCAGTCGCCGAGGCGGTCGCAGCCGCGATCGAGGTGGCCGCCGAGGCCGTGGCCGCCGCGCTGGCAGCGGTCGCGCCACCGGGAGTCGACGAAGCCCCTGGCGCGCCGCTCGGGTCAGACAATCCGGTGGCCGTTGGCTCGGAGCACGCCGCCAAAGCCACCATCGCAATGAAACCGATCCCCACCTTGTCGATCATGCCGCCCACGCTGGTCGCGACGTCCGAAGTTCGATGACAAATTCGCGCGCCACCCGTTCGGGCCGAGGGCGAGCGAATTCGCCGCCTTCCATCGCCGCGAAGGCGTCACGCGCGCTCGAGGGGGTGAGCCAGCAGTGGCGGAGGATGGCGACCGCCGAGGTGGGGCGAGCCCGAGCTCCACCGACACGGCCACGAGCTGCCGCGGCGCGTGCGAAGGCGGCGGGCTCGCTCCGCGCCAATGCAATACGTGCAGAACCGCTAATGGTGGAGAGGCGCGCGAGCGCTGAGGCGCGCGAGCGCTGAGCAGCAACCCGGTGCGATGAGCGGGCGCGGCGAGCGAAGTGCGAAGTGCGCCTGCCATCAAGCCACCTTCGTCGGGGTCGCTCCACGCTGTGGCTCGAGATTCTCGGGCCCCCCCGTCCACACGACCGGCAGCCACAACTTTTTGGCGCGCGCCTGACGGCACTTTTCGACGATGGCGCTCTCGGCCCGAGGCTCTCGCGATGCCCTCTCCCAGCTGCAGATGGCCTCGTCGGACTTCGGGTTCGACGGAGACAGGCTCTCATAGGCCCAGACGGTCCTCAGGCTGGGAAACACGTCGACCAGCTGGGGGACGAGGACGTGTTTAGTGGAGTACCCCGTGTGGCACGCCGAGAACATCAAGTCCTCGACCTGCTCGCTAGCGCTGGTGAAAATAGTTCCCAAAGACCACAGGTCCTGCATGACCTTGAGGCCCCGCTCGAAGGTGTGGTTGCCGCCAAAGCCGTTGTCGCCCCAGAGCACGCCAACCTCCCCATTGACCATCCATGGGCAATGATGCGCCGAGAGCACGAGCCGCTTCAAGGGCGCGCTCCTCACATCTCCGCATGCCACGCCGCCGCGCCCGAGCTCGCGCTGCGCGTGATCGAACGCCACGGCGAGGCATCGAATCCCGTACCTTCGATCGACCGCGTGCCCGGGATACTTCACGCTCACCCGGACTTGGTTTTCCTTTGTGTCACACCTCTTCTCGAGGGCGACATAACGGCTACGCAACTCCGGGTCGAGCGTCGTCAGCCTCGCGGCGAACGCCTCGACGGGCTCGTTGACGATCTTCCCGTGCGACGCCGGCGTGAAGGTCGTGACGTACGCCATGTTCCCTGGAAGCTCGCTCCCCGGGAGACCACCGCCCGCGGCGTAGGCCACGGCATCGGGCGGCTCGAGCAGCCCGCCCTTTGCGAGCGCCATGGCCTCGGAAGTGGCCGGGTACTCGTTGAAGCCAACATAGACGAGCTTACGGAACTCGGCCTTGGCGTCTCTCAGCAGCACCGAACACTCGCCGCTGTGCGCGACGGCGCGCGTCTCGGGCGCGGGTGGCGGCTGGTCCGGGGCCGCCTCCTCGAGGTCGGCCTCCTGCTCCTCTTGGACGGGCCGCAAGACGAAGGTCACCTCGACGTTCTCGCCGTGCGCGAGGGGCGGCGCCGCCTCCGGCTCGTAGCGGCGCGGATCGAGCGCCGCTGGACGCATCGGATCGTGAGCCTCGTAGTGCTCGCCCTCCGCGATGAACACCGAGCGCTGCGTGAACGCGTTCTCGCCAATGAACGGGTTGTCCCAGGAGACGATGAGCCGGCCTCCGGTGTCGCCGATGAGATAGGCAGCGTGCCCCTCGGTGCCGGTCATGAATCCGCAGCTCTCGGCCTCCCACGCAGCGACCTCGCCGGGCGGGACGGCGCTTGGCGGCAGCGTCGCGAACATTCCGTGCGCGAGCTCGGCTCCGGCCAGCGCGAGCGAGTGGCGCGATTCGTTCCGAAGAATGCACTTCACGCTGCGCGATGCAGTCACGTTCCCCTCGTATTCAGTTGCCGTGGGCGTCGCCGAGCGTGGCGCGCGTGGCGTCGTCGAGCTCTCCGGTCGGGTCGATGCCGTGCTCGCGCTGAAACGCCTCGAGGGCGTGCCGCGTGACGGCGTCGAGCTCGCCGCTCGGTGACCGATAGTAATAGCCAAGGTGACGAAGGCGCTGCTGGACGCCCACGACCGAATCTGCGGGCTCGACGGGAGTGAGCTCGACCGTGTAGTGGCGCGTCGGGCCGCCCGGCCGCTGCCCGAGCCAGACGGTGAGCTCCGCCACCTGGGCATCGATCGGAATGGCGACATCGACCGCGCCGTCGGCGCCCGTGCGCCCCTCGATGCGTGCGCCGCCAGCCCTCACGACGAACTCCTTGTTGCCGTAAGCCTCGTAGTGCGCGTCGGCCAGCTTGAGGCGCAGAGGCCTCGTGAGCGGCTGGCCCTCGTCGTCGGTGACCTCCCCCTTGACGCCCGCGCCGCACGCGAGCTTCACGAGCTGTCCGTCGAGGTGGGCATGTTCGTCGAGCTCGAGGCTGGCCATCGCAGAAAAGAGCCGCACCTCCTTTGCAGCGAGCTCCGCGCGCCCGTCGAGCTTGAGGGTCGAGTCGCTCGCGCAAACCACGAGCTCTCGGTCCGCATCGAGCCGCAGCTTGGGCGCTCGAATGCGCACCTCGTCGCTCCCGACCTCGATGGAACTCTCGCCGCACTTGAGCACGATCCGCCGCTCCGCGCTCAACGAGACATCGAAGCCCGAACCGAGCATGGTGCTCCCCCAGGAATAGAGGTCCAGCGTGCCCGGCATCTCCTCGCTCCCGACGCTGACCGAGTAGTTCTCGCCCACGCGCAAGCTCTGACCGCCCGCCACCGTGTGGAGCGCGCGCCCGTTGACGGTCACGAGCTCATCTCCGTCGATCGTGCGCCGCTCGTCGCCGCCGACGAGGTGCAGTCGCTCCCCCCCAACGTGAAGCTCGCAGTCGCCGAGTGTCCTCACCGACTCCGCCCCGAGCGTCTCGAACCGGCGCGCCCCGGTGACGCGCGTCGACTGCGAACCTGCGATCTGCGTCGTCTGATCTCCCGCGACGGTGTTGACCTCGTTGTGGCCCACGGTCGAAGCGCGATCGTGGCCGACGACCTCGACGAGATCGCGCTCGGCATGCACCCGAATCTCCTCTCGGCCGGCCGCGTCGTCGAAGGAGAGCTCGTTGTAGCCGTCGGACCGAGGTGTGCTGCGCGTGCGAAAGCCGCTTCGTGTCTTCTCGAGCGCCGTGCCGAACGGCAGCGGGTGCGTGGCGTTGTAGAGCGCGCCGAGCACGAGCGGCTTGTCCGGATCGCCGCCGTCGAACGCGACGACGACCTCCATCCCCACCCGCGGGATGAACTGTGCACCCCACGCTTCGCCGCTCCAGCTCTGCATGGTTCGCAGCCAGCAAGAGCTGTGTTGATCGCGCTTGCCGGCGCGGTCCCAGTGAAACTGCACCTTGATGCGGCCGAGCTCGTCCGTGAAGAGCTCATCCTCTCGGCCGCCGACCACGGTGGCCGTCAACGTCGTGAGCACGGTCCGCGTGCGCGGACGGGCTGGGCAGTACACGACGCCGCTCGGGACGCACTCGAACCGATTGCGATAGCTCTCGCGGCGTGCCTCGGTGGTGGTCGCAGCTCCCTCGTGCCGGACGCGCACGACGGCGTAGTCCTTGTTCAGTGCCTCGAGCGGATGGTCGTCGAGCCGAAAGAGCCCCCCAGGAACGAGCGCCGAGCACCAGCTCTTTCCCTTGGCGACGTCCGCCCGACGGCGCCTCTGCCTCAGAATTCGCTCGGGCTCGCCGAGGCCGAACTCCCATTTGCGGAAGTGGTATTGACCATGATGCTCGTAATGCTCGAGCTCCGCGCGGTGTCCACCCGCGCCGCTCGCCCCGCCGCCGCCCGCACCGAGCTCGCCCGAGCCTGGCAATCGCGCGTTGGCGGACAGCACGGCATTCGGTCGCTCGGGATCGTATTCCCAGTAGGTGGCGGCGTTGGTTCGCAGGCGCTTTTCGGGTTCGAAGTGCGTGATCCCGTCGGCGACCATGGAACCGGCGTCCGAGGCGCCCAACCAGCGCAGGCGTGGACTGCCCGCGTCCCCATGAGCATGGCCGATGGGCTCATAGAACGCGGCGTCGTCGCCGAAGTAGAGCCTGTCCCCGCCAAACAAGCCCTCGGGAGCGCGGAGCTCGGGCGGCTGGTGGCGGACCGCAATGCCATTCTCTGCCAGGAGTCGCGCGATGAAGGCCCCATCGCTCTCTTCGTATTGGGTGCAGTACTCGCGGACCGGGTAGATCTGCCTGAGGTTCCACGTGGCCTCGACATTCGCCTCCGACAAGATCGTCCCGACGATCGCGTCGACCCGCATGTTCTGAAACACGCGCGAGCGGCGGCGGAAGCGCAGGGCCCAGAGGCTGGATACGACGCGGACACAGAAGCGCACGCGGTCGCCGGCGGAGTCGTGCCCCACGACACGCACCGCCGCGACCATCCCCGAAAATACGCGCTCGCCCGCGCCCGTGCGCATCACGAAGGCCGCCTGTCCGCCCACCGCCAGGGAGAGCTCCTCGCCGATCCCTGGCGCGTTCGCCGTGACCTCGAGCCACCACGGCGCATTGAGTCGCTCTTCGCCTCGGAACGCATCCACGCGCACGTGGCCCGATGGCAGCGCCGCGAGGTAAAGCTCATAGGGAGAGTCGCCTCGCGCGCCCGGGCTTTGCCCCAAGCCGCTCCGAGGGATCCCCTCGCCCTCCCGCCCTTCACTCATTTGCTGCTGCTACCACGACGGTCGACGGCGGTCATCGCACGGTGCGGCGGTACGCCGTGTACTCCGCGTGTGCCAGCTCCCACTCGGCCTGCACCGCCGGATCCCGCCGGCGCTCGGCTTCCATCGCCGCGAAGCCGTCACGCGCGCTCGAGGGGGTGAGCCCGTAGTGGCGAAGGATGGCGACGGCCTGCGTCGGCGCGAGCCCGAGCTCCACCGAGACGGCGACGAGCTGCCGCAGCGCGTGTGGCGCCGGCGGGCTCGCTCCCGTGACGTCGGGGGTGGCCGCGGGTGGGCTCCGCGCGGGCTCGGGCCCTTCGCTCGAGGGCGGCCTAGCCTCGGGCTCGGCGGGCTTCATGAAGGGCAGAACCTCCTCGTCGGCGAACGCCGGCGTCGCGTACGCGGTCTCGCCCGCGCCCGGATGCGGCTCGACCTGCGCGAACGCCTCGAGCACGCTCGGCGAGATCCCGACCGCCGTGACGAACGGGAGCGCGTCGTCGTCGCTGATCGCCGCGAAGTAGAGCTCGGTCTCGTCCTTCACCGAGCCAACACTCGGCGGAGGCGGTTCCGTCGTCGGGGCGGCGCGGGGCAGCATGGCGGGCTGCGGCACATTGGCATGCTGTATGTTGGCCAGTGGCGCATTGGCCGGCGGCACATTGGCCTGCTGCATGTTGGCCAGTGGCGCATTGGCCAGTGGCGCATTGGCCTGCTGCATGTTGGCCAGTGGCGCCTTGGCCGGCGGCACATTGGCCTGCTGCGGCGGAGCGGCGCTGGCTGGCGGCGGAGCCGGCGGCAGCCGCCCCGCCGCGGTCGCGCTCTTGCTCAATGCGGCCTTCTGCCCGGCGTCGAGCCGCGCACGATGATGTGCGACGAGGCGCCGATAGTCGGCCCCGACGACGCCCGTGAGCGCGGGTCGCCAGCGGCTCTCGAGCTCCCGAAACGTCGCTTCGGTCAAGCCGTGGCGCCCGAACACCGCCGCCCGCGCCCGCGGAAATGCCGCCAGCTCGGCGCTGATCCGTGCGTACCGATCGAGCAAAAACTCCTCGTCGGCGGGCGCGGCGGGCGCGGACCCGGCCGAACCGCCGTCAGCGATCGGTGGCGCGGCGCCGCCGCCCTTGGACCACGGAAACGGACGCAGCGCGGCGGGCGCGATGCGGAGCGGCGGCAAGGGCCCCGCGCCGCGTGCCGCTGTCTCGGCCGCGGCGATCGCGACCTCTGTGTCCTCTGCCATGCGCTTCTGCCGCCGGCGCCGCAGGCGCGAGACGTCATTGACGTTGAGGCCGAGCTTCTCTTGCCAGTACGCGCGCGGCTCGGCGCTCTTCGCCCAGCCGTCGAGGAACGCGAGCCACGCCTCGAGTCCGTCGTCGATGGGCGCCACGGCACGCGATAGGCACTCTTCGGCCACGGTGAGCCGCTCCTGATAGAGGGCGAAATAGGGTCCGCCGGTCGCGCCGTCCTCCGCGAGCCGGCGCTTCCACTCGGGCTCGGCGGCGCCCCATTGTTCGCTCGGGATGCGCTCACGACGCAACACCTCGGCGAGGGGAAAGCCCTCGGCGAGCGCCGCGACGACCCCGGCGTACGCTTCGAGCGTGACGCCTCCGTACTCGCGCGGTGCCGCGGTCATCGCCTCCCGTCGCTCCCCTCGCCCCTACTCCGCCGTTACCGCGCTACCCGATGAGGACGCGCGACGCGGCGACCACCGTGCCGTTCGCGGGGGCGCCGACGTCGTCGCAGGTCTGCGCGGGATCGCCCATGCGCGCCGCCGGCTGGTCGTTGATGAGCACCGTGGCGCTGCCCGCGCTGATGCTCGCCTCGTTCTTCGGCGGCGTCTGGAACGGGCCGCCGGCGGGGAGGTGCGGGGGGACGTTCTGCGCGGTGCTGCCCTTCGTCGCGGCAGGGAAATTCTCGATGAGGACGCGCGTGTCCACGGCGCCGATGATGATGCCGTTGAAGGGCATCGGCATCGGTGTCGGCACGGGTCCACCGGGCGACGGCACCATCACGATGTGGGTATCGACGGCGACGACCTTGTCGCCCTTCTTCGCTGCCGGTTGGTTCATGCGGGTCCGCTACGCCGCACGAGCATACTCGCGTCGGGCCGTCGTGGAACGCATCATCACCCGGGCGCGGCCTTGAGGCGGAGTCCGCTACAAGGCCGGCCGCGGCAGCGTCCGCTCGAGCTCGGCGACGCCCGGATCCTTGGGCTCGCGGGCGCGTGCCAGCTCGAGGTATTCCCGCGCGCGCTCGAGCTCGCCCCGCCCGCGGTAGTACGACGCGAGGTGCAACGCCGGCAGCGCGAGCGCGGGGAAGGCCGCGAGGCTCGCTTCGAACCACTGCGTCGGGGAGCCACCGCGCGCCTCCTCGAGCTTGCCCCGGGCCGCGAGCACCTCGACCGACGAGGGGCAGAGCCCGAGCGCCCGATCGAGGAAACGCTCGGCTTCGGCGAGCTTCTTCATGCCGATGAGAAACTCGGCCTCGGCCCAGTTTTGCCCGCCGAGTGCCTGGAGCTCGGTAGGCAAAGTCTCCCACTCCGCGACGAACGGCTGCCGGGCGAGCTGCTGCACGCGATTGCGGAGGTTGTTGTGGATGCGCCGCGCGTCCGAAGGGGCCAATCCCTTCGCGGGGCTCGGGGCGAGCTGCCAGAGGGAGCTTGCCGTCTCGACGAGCCGCCGGGCCGCCGCTTCGTCGCGAAACTGAATGGCCTCGTTCGAGCTCACGAGCAACAGGCCCTCGAGCCCGGTCACGGCTGAGGGGTAGTCGTCGCCGGCGTGCGCCAAGAGCGCGCGCGCCGCCGCATAGGTCTCCCGCGTCGGCATGCGTCCGCCGAAGCCGGGCGAGGCGAGCGCGTCGGAGTACGCCTTGAGATCCTTGGCAATCAGAAAGCCCGGCTTGGGCAGCGTGAGCGCGAGCGGCATGACCATGGCAAAGAGGGCCATGGCGAGCGCACCGCGACGACCTCGTGGCCAGATCCGCCGCCTCGCGTATTTGGCAGTCGCGACGAGCCCCGCGGCGGCGAGCACGACGAGAGGCGCCGCCGCCGGGTGCCGATATTCCCCGCTGACGAAGAACAGGAGGCAAGCGGCGAGCGGGGCCGCGAGCGCCGCCGAAGTGACCAGTACGAGGCGCGCGCGTCGTCGCCTGGCCAAGAGGGCGACCCCTGCGGCGCCGAGGGCGAAGAGCACGCCGAACCGCAGCGGGGCCACGCGCACGAGCGGGGACAGCGCAAGGGTGAGCTCGAAGGCGGAGTTGGTCCGCGGCTCCTGATTGCCAATCAAGAGCCGCGCCTTGGCGACCGTCCGCGCGAGCCACGCGCCCGGGGCACTGCCGATGTCGGCGAGCGCCGCGCGCGCCCAATACCGATCGGCTGCCACGAGGGTGAGCTTCGAGTCGCCGGTGCGGCGCCGCGCCTCCTCGTGAAACCGCTCGCGCTCGGTCACCAGCGTGTATTCGAAGTCGCCGCCGCGCGACGCGCCGAGAAATGGGGCGTTCTCGTAGCTCCCTGTCGCGCGCTCGTGGTTGCCGACCCAGAGGTTCATCCCGCCGTTGGCCGACACGAAGACCCACTCGCCCGCGGCAGAGCTGGCGCTCACCGCGGCCGGCACGACGAAGAGGGCCGCGCCGAAGAGGACAGCCAAGGCTTGCTTGAGCGCGACCTCCCGAACCGAGCGCCGCAAGAGGAAGGCCGCCGCCGCGTA
>SYFR01000206.1 GCA_005800325.1 Myxococcales bacterium
ATCGACCGGCGTCGTGGCGTGGTAGTCGAGGTAAATGGGGAGCTTGAGGGCCATGAGGGGATTGCTCGGGTCGGATCTCTTCGTGCAGTCGTCGTGCGGTGCGGCAGCGCGGGGCGAGTGGTTGCCCCGGCGCTCTTACGTGTGCCCCCCAGCGTGGAGGCCGGCGACGAGCTCGGGCTCGGGCTCCTCGACGTGGTGGGTGCAGCTCGAGCACGCGTCGGCGTGATGCGCGTCGCCGAAGCGGGCCGTGAGCAGGTTCGGATCGCAGGTGTCGCAGGTGTCGAGGTAGCGCAAGCTCGCGAAGAGCTCGCGTTCGAGCAGCGTGAGCCGCTCGAGCTGCTCCCGGACGGCCGCGAGTCGCTGATGGTAGACGGCGCGGATCTCCCGCATCCCGTCGGGCGCGGACGGCGCGCGCTCCCACAGGGCCAGGATCTCCTGGATGTCCGTGAGCGTCATGCCGAGCTCGTGGAGTTTGTGGATCCACCGCACGCGCGCGATCGCGTCGCGTCCGTAGAGGCGGTAGCGCCCCTTCGAGCGGGTGTGCGGCTTCAACAGCCCGACGGCCTCGTAGTGGTGGATGGCGCGCACCGTCTTGCCGCACTCACGCGCGAGGTCGCCCACCTGCAGCAGCTCTTCCCGCTGTGCCTCTTCCCGATGGGCGCGGCCGTCGTCGAGATACGCGATCGGCGCGACGGCGGCTGCCGCCCCCGCCACCGAGAGCGGATCGCCCTGACCAGGCTCGGCCACCGCGCGGCTCACCGGCGCGGTGCGACCGCCGAGGATCGGCAAGCGGTGGAGCTCGGGCATGGCGGCCAGCTACTGCGGGTCAACGGAGCTGTCAAACACAAACCCTTACGCAAGCGTTAGGGTTATCGACAGCAGAAGAATGACCCCCGGCGCCGAGCCAGTCAAGCGCCGCTTTTCCGGTCGCCGTGCCTCCTCCGGTCGCCGTGCCTCCTCCGGTCGCCGTGCCTCCTCCGGTCGCCGTGCCTCCTCCGGCGGCGGGCGGCCTTTCGAACGCGGCGGCCTTTCGAACGCGGCGGCCTTTCGAACGCGGCGGCCTTTAGAACGCGGCGGCCTTTAGAACGCGGCGGCCTTTCGAACGCGGCGGCCTTTCGAACGCGGCGGCCTTTCGAACGCGGCGGCCTTTCGAACGCGGCGGCCTTTAGAACGCGGCGGCCTTTAGAACGCGGCACCGAGCTCGAGTGAAATCGTCCACTGCGATTTCACCTCGTCGGGCTCGGGGGTCCGCGGATCGTCGGCGAACGGGTTCAGCTCGAAGGTCGTGAGCCCGGTCGGATCGACGGGATCGCTCGCGGCGACGGTGTCCGTGTTCGCTTCGGCGGGCGGCACGACGTCGGTCAGCACGTTGACCCCGAGGTAGACCATCTGAAACCGGAGATCGGCGCCGAACGTGATGCGGTGCCGGTTCATCCGCACGTTGTCGAACACGACGTTGTTGTTGAAGTCGGCGCTCGACCCCGTGCACACCGGCTGCCCGTCGAAGGCGGTCTTGATCGGGTCCGGGTGCGCGGGGGTGTTGTCGCCCTGGTAGCCGCACAGCGCCGTCGCGTCCGTGTTCGGCGTGAGGTCGACGAGCCCCGAGTCCCCGAAGATGTGCAGCCACTGGTAACCGACGCGCGGCGACAGCACGACCGTGCCCGCGATCGGGATCGGCTTCGAGATGACGCCTTCGGCCGCTGCGACCGTGAGCTTCATCTCCGGCGTCCCCGTGATCGTGCGTACGCTGCCGCCGACCGCGATGTCGGGCAGGTACCCCGGCGCGTTCTCCCGGAAGCCCTCGAAAAGCGAGAGGCGCACGTCCCCGCCGCCAGCCACGATGCTCGTGTCTGCCAGGTAGCCGAAGCCGGCGGCGACCTCGAACCCGAACGGCAGGCCCTTGGCGAGCCGCACCGAGTAGAGCTGCAGCATGCTCGCTGGATCGCCGTTGCGTACCGAGTATTGCTGCGAGCTATCGTCGAACTTCCCCTGCGTGCCGTCTTTCCAGTACGGGGCGTCCGCGTCGATCGTCGTGAACGACGACTGGAACCCGACCTTGTAGCCGCCGAATCCCGTGGTGCGCGCCGGGTTGTTGGGGATCGGCGCGATGCCAGCGCCGAGCTGCGCCACGAGCTTGGCGAAGGCCTGGTCGTTCGCGAGGCAGCGCTGAAATCCCGACGTCGGGTCGTAATATTCGCCGACGCCGTTGACCGCCGCACGACACCGCTCGTTCAGCACGAGCCGCCCCAGCGCCGGGTCCATCGCGCCCGCGTGCGCCGAGCTCGCCCACGCCAGCAGCGCGGAGCCCGCGACGACGGCTCGAGTCAAGTGCGCGCGCATCTCAAGAACCCCGGATGAGGCCACGCGACACTAGTACAGGTCCCGCGATTTTCGTAGCCGTTTGCGGTCCACCTCGCTACCCCCGTGCCCGATGGCGAAAGACGACCGACCGCGCCTGCGAGCGCGACCGCTCGACGAGCCCCCGCACATCGTGCTGGTCGAACCCGAAATTCCGCAGAACACGGGCAACGTCGCGCGCCTCGCCGCCGGGATGGCGTGCCCGCTCCATCTCGTCGGCAAGCTCGGCTTCTCGGTCGACGAGAAGGCCGTCCGCCGCGCCGGGCTCGACTACTGGCCGCTCGTCGAGCTCCATCAGCACGCGGATCTCGCGAGCTTTCGCGTCGCCCATCCGCGCGCGCGGCTCCTCCTGTTTTCTTCGATCGCGACCCGCTCGTATCTCGAGGCGCGCTTCGCTCCCGGCGATGCGCTCGTGTTCGGTAAAGAGAGCGTCGGCCTCCCCGACGAGCTCTTGGCGGCGCACACGGAGGACGTCTACGCGGTCCCGACCATAGGAGAGATCCGCTCGCTGAACCTCGCCAACGCGGTCGCCGTCGTGCTCTACGAGGTCTACCGCCAGCGCGGGGCGTTCGATGCGCTGGAGCTTCGCTGAGCCGTCGCCCCAACGCGAGCGTTTCCGCTACCGTCGCTCGAGGCCGAGCGATCCCGCTACCGCCAGCGCGGGGCGTCCAGCTGCGCTGGAGCTTCGCTGAGCCGTCGCTCGCGTGCGAACGAGCCCGCTACCGTCGCTCGAGGCCGAGCCTCTCCGCGACGCCGTCGAGCCGCGCCGCCGCGACCGACAGTGCCTCTTCGCTCGCGTCGATCCCGATGCCGTCCCGCCCGAGCGCCGCCGCGACGGCGAGCGTCGTGCCGCTCCCGAGATACGGGTCGAGCACCGTGTCGCCCGGGTAGGTGCACGCCTCGATCAAGCGACGCAGCAGCGCCTCGGGCTTCTGCGTCGGGTAGCCGGTGCGCTCCTTCGCGATCGGCGCGATGACCCCGATCTCCCAAACGTCGCCGAGCGGCACGCCCGGCGAACGCACCTCGGTGCGGGTCGATCGCACGCGGCGCCCATCGCGGCCGAACGACGCGAGCTGCTTCGTATCGCCCCAGGTCGCGCGCGTCGACGGCGCCAGCGGCTCGTACTGCTGCACGAAGCGCGGCGGCTCCCCCGCGTCGCGGACGTAGCGCAAGAGCACGTCGTGGACGCGCTGAAAATTCGGCGTCTTCGCGGGCCAGCGCCGGTACCGCCACACGATCTCGCTGGCGAAGCACTCGCGCCCGAACACGCGATCGAGCATCACCTTCACGTAATGGCTCGTCGTCGGATCGACGTGCACGACGATCGACCCGTCGCTCGTGAGCAGGTCACGCACGCGCACCACGCGAGCCTCGAGCGCGGCGAGGTAGGCCTCGAGGCTCGACCACTTGTCCTCGAACGCGAGCGTCACGACGCGCGAGACCTCCCCGGTGACAGCGTCCCGCGCGCGCGCCGTGCGATGAAACGAGCGCTGCGTGAAGAACGGCGGATCGAGGTAGGCGAGCTCGACCTTCACGCCGTCCGTCGCCAGCGCCTCGAGCCACCCGAGGTTGTCCCCCCCGAGGATCCTTATGGCGCCGCGGCGGGTCGACCGCGCCGTCGCGACGACTCCGGAGCAAGGCTCATCGCCGCTCGCCGCAGCGCTCGCCAGAGTGCCCTCGGTCGGGCTGGCCGCCGAGGCTGGCCGCGCGTTCGCCGGTCGTCGCATCCCTTGCTCCAGCGCACTATTGCAGAGCGCCGCCGCCGCGGAAAACATCCCGGCCGCAGGCTCCGCCGCCCGAACGCGCCGCATCCTCGGGTTGCGCGAGGCCGATGCCCGTGGAACGTTCTCGCCGTGCTGCCGCGGCTCGCGCTCGCCCTGCTCTTGCCGCTCGTCACCGCGGGCTGCAAGGCCGCACCCGTGAACGCCACGCCCGAAGGCGCGGTGCGTGAGCTGGTCGAGCGGCTCGCGGCCCTTGGTTCGGACCAGGCCTCGGCGCGGGCCGCATACGCGGTGCTCTCGAGCACATCGCGGCAGAACCTCGACCGCCGGGCGGCTCGCTACGGCGACGCGAGCGGCAAGCTCATCGATCCCTCCGCGATGCTCGTCCCCGCGCGGGCCAGCCTGCGCTTCGTCCCGCGCACCTACCAGGCGAGGGTCGAGGGCTCGCGGGCGACCGTCGAAGTCCTCGGCATGGCGCCCGAAGAGAGCGCGCGGCTCGAGTGCGTGCTCGAAGACGGGCTCTGGCGGGTCGAGCTGCCGCTGCCCGAGCTCGCTCCCATGCCACGTCGCCCCGGGGCCGAACCGTGAGCGTTGCCGCAAGCGAGGCCAGCGTGCGACCCTCCGCGCTGAATCGATGACGCGCTCCGAACACCCAAGCGCCATGGCTACGCTCGAGCGGCACGGCAAGGATGCGCTCGCCGCACTGGCAGTCGGCGCGCTCGGCCGGCGCAGGTTCGCGCGAATCGCCCGCTTTTTGTGGCAACGCTCGCGCCTCGATGTCCCCAATGACCTCCGCCACAACGGCGAGCGACGCCTCATCGAGGCCTTCGCACAAGGCGCCGCGCACACCGGCCTCGCTCCGGTCATCTTCGACGTCGGCGCCAACGTCGGCGAGTGGTCGGCGCACTTGGTCGAGCGCCTCGCGGCGTGCGGCGCCGCGCGGCCCATCCTCCACGTGTTCGAGCCCGCGCCCGACGTGCGCCTCGGGCTCGAGCAGCGACTGCGCGCCGAGTCCGCCAAGATTTCTTCGCTCGAGGTGCGCGCGGAGGCGGTCGCCGACGCGGTGGGGGAGGCGACCTTCAGCGTCTTCGGTGAGCGCGCCCGTCGCAGCACGCTCGTGACTCTCGGCGCCGAGTCGCCAAGCGCGGTGGTCGACGTAGCCGTCACCTCTCTCGACGCCTATGCGCTCGCCCGCGGGATCACGCGCATCGATCTCGTCAAGATCGACACCGAGGGCAACGACTGCCGCGTCCTCGAGGGCGCACGTGGGCTCCTCGCCAAGGGAGCGATCGGGTGGGCGCAGCTCGAGTACAACCACCGATGGATCGGCTACCGGCGCTACTTGCGCGATGTCTTCGAGCTCGTCGCGCCGTTCGGCTATTGGGTCGGCAAGGTGACCCCCCTCGGGATCGAGCGATACCAAGCGTGGCACCCCGAGCTCGAGTCGTATCGCGAAGGCAACTACCTCGTCGCGCGCGGGGAGCTGCCGGCGACGTTGCCGACGGTGCCTTTCTGGATGCAGGCTCCATGACCTGGCAAGAGGACTACCTCGCGAGGTTCTATCGGGGCCGCCCGGGGTGGCGCGACGGAACGCGCGAGTTTCACGACCTCTGCCGTGCGAACATCCCGCAAGGCGCGCGGATCCTCGAGGTCGGTGCAGGTCCGACGAACCCCACGTCGCGCTTTCTCGCGAGCCTCGGCACGCTCACCGGCGCCGATCCCGATCCGGCGGTGCGCGACAACACCGCGCTCGCGGCGGCCGCGACGATCGAAGCGGGTCGCCTCCCGTTCGCGGACGCGGCCTTCGACGCCGTGGTCTCGAACTACGTCGTGGAGCACGTCGCGGACCCGAGCCAGCACCTCGCAGAGATCCGCCGCGTCCTCGCGCCGCACGGGCGGTACGTCTTCCGCACGCCGAATCGCCACCACTACGTCGCCACGGTCTCGTGGCTCACGCCGCACTGGTTTCACGCGCTCGTCGCCAACCGTCTGCGCGGGCGCGGGCACGGCGATCACGACCCCTACCCCACGTCGTACGCGATGAACACCGAGCGCGCCGTCACGGAGCTCGCCGCCGCCCGCGGCTTCGCGGTCACATCGCTCCGCCACGTCGAGAAGGAGCCCTCTTACGCGATGCTCGCCCGCCCACTATTCCTCGCGGGCGTCGCCTACGAGCGCACCGTGAATGCGAGCGAGGCCCTGCGCCACTTGCGCTCGAACCTCTTCGTCGTGCTGACGCGATCGTGACCGAGGCCAACGTGTCTGAGGATGGGCGCACCGTGACCTTCGTAGACGGCGACGCCGGCGCGCGACCGCTCGCCCGCACGACGGCGCAGGAGTCGCGTCCGGCCACGCGCGCAGGCGTCGAGCTCAGGGGCGCGGCGGGCTCCATCTCGAAGACGGTGACGCTCTTCGCCCTGTTGATCGGGATGGCCAATGCGGGGCTCCTCTACATCGCGCCGGAGACCTCCGCGCTGCGGCTCGTGCTGGCCTCGGCCATGCTGTGGGTCGCGGCGCTCCCGTCGCTCGAGTTCGCGATTCGCACGCCGCGGCAGGCGCCGCTCTTCCCGCTAATCAACGCCTTCTACTTCATGTACTTCGGCCTTCCCGTGTTTCTCGACACGGTCTCGGTTCGATTCCACCGTTACGACAAGCCCGAGGTGACCGTCGCGGTCGCGATCACGCTCGCGGGGCTCTTGGCGATGCAGCTCGCGTTCTTCTCGCCCATCGGCAAGATCGCCGACGCGCTGCCGCGGCTCAAGCTGAGGGTGGATCTCGAGCGCGTGGCGTGGATGTTCATCGTCCTGTCCACCCTCGGCGTAGTCGCTGCGGCGTGGATCCTCCTCGGCAAGCTGCCGCCCTCGCTCCGCGCCGTCGCCAACACGACGAGCCGCATGCCCCTCGTGATGCTGAGCGGCGTGCTCGTGCTCCATCTTCGCGGACAGGCGACTTTTCATCAGCGGCTGATCGCCCTCGCGCTCTACGTCGTTTACCTCCTTCTTTCCCTCGCGACCGGCGCCATGGCTCAGGTCATGTGGGCGCTCGTGCCGATGTTCTTCGTGTACGTCGCCGAGCGTGGGCGCATCCCCTGGGCCGCGGGCCTCCTCTGCCTCGTCCTGGTCATCCCGTTCGCTCACGCCAAGCATGCTTTTCGCCGCGAAATCCGCCGCGCGGACTACGGGGCCGTCGAGCGCGTGTCGCTCTTCTTGGGGCTCACCTACGACGGGCTCGTCGAAGGTGGCCAGGACTTCGTCGAGGACGCGAGCCGAACCTCCGGGGATCGCATCAGCTACCTCGGCACCTTCGCCTACGTGATTCGCCAGACGCCGGGGCGCGTGCCGTACATGGACGGCGAGACCTATCGCGTCATGCTCTGGTCCTTCGTGCCGCGAGTCCTCGCGCCGAGCAAGCCGACCCAAGAGCTGGGCCAGCAGTTCGGTCACCGCTACGGCCTCTTGAACCCGCGCGACTACGCGACCTCGTTCAACTGCGCCCAGATCGTCGAGATGTACCTCAACTTCGGCCACCTCGGCGTCCTCGTGGGCATGGCGCTCGTCGGGCTCTACTATCGCGCGCTCTACGCTCTCTTCAATCACGGAGACGGCGGCGACGGCATGCTCTTGGTCGCGTCGTCGACCCTCGCCGGCCTCCTCAACATCGAGTCGGACGCTTCGATGGTGCTCGTCGGCGCCTTCCACGCGGCAGCCTTCGGCTTCGTCGTGCTGCTCGCGGTCCAGTTCGTGGCCGATCGCGCGCTCGGCGGCGCCGCGCCGAGGTGAGAGACGGCGCGATGCCGGCGACCTCGCCATCGTCACCGCGCGAGGCCGCGCGACCCGAGCTCCGTGCGCTCACGGGTTTGCGCTTCTTCGTCGCCGCGCACGTCGTCCTCTATCACTTCGCCGGCGCCGCGCTCCCCGACGCGACGCCTGCGTTGGTGCGCAATTTCATCGGCCACGGCTACGTGGGCGTGAGCTTCTTCTACCTCCTGTCCGGCTTCATTCTCACGTACAGCTACGCCGAGCGCAGCGGCGACGGCGTGCGCTTGCGAGGCACGAGCCGGCGGTTTTTCGCGCGGCGGCTCGCGCGCATCTACCCGCTCTACCTCCTCGCGTGGCTCCTCGCGGCGCCGTTCGTCATCGCGCACCGCTTCGGCGGCGGCGACTCCATCCTCACCGCGCTCGCGAAGCTCGGAGCCTCGGCGCTCGTCTCCCTCTCCCTCGCGCAGGCGTGGCTCCCCGGCGCCAACACCTGGTGGAACCCGCCCGGGTGGTCCATCTCCGTCGAGGCCTTCTTCTACCTGGCGTTTCCCTGGCTCTTGCCGCGCCTCGTCCCGCGTCGCGCCTCGCTCGCGGCCTTCGTGGCACTCTACGTCGCCGCGCTCGTGCCTCCGCTCGTGCACCTGCTCGCGCGCGGCGGCGAGACGTCGCTCGCTGCGGTGAAATACAACCCGCTCTGCCACTTGCCGGTCTTCGCGATGGGAATGCTCCTCGCCCGGGCCTTCGACTCTCCGCTGCGCGCCGCGGTCGAGCGCCACCGCGGCGTATTCCTCACGCTCGGGCTCGCAGCCTCTCTCGCCGTCGTCGCTCGGCCCGTCGATGCGCTCTACCTCTTCATCCACAACGGTCTCTTGGCGCCGGCGTTCGGAGCCTGCCTCCTCGCCGTCGCGACCTCGCGCAGGGCGAGCGCGTACCTGGCGAGCCCGACCTTGGTGCTGCTCGGCGAGGCGAGCTACGGCGTGTACATCCTCCAGGCGCCGCTCTGGCTCGGCTGGCGGCGGCTCGCGCGTGTCGCGTCCCTCGACCTCGCGCCGCTCGTCGACTTCGCGCTGTACTTCGCCGCGCTGTGCGCCATATCGCTGCTTGCGTTCAAGCTGCTCGAGTCGCCGGCGAGGCGCATCCTGCGCGCGCGCATGGAAACCGCATAGCGCGCGCCACGGAACCAACCCGGCACCAAAGAGCCGCTTCCATTCGCGTCGGTGGACTGGTACCGTCTCTCCAAGGGGTTCCGAGTCGATTCATTTCGGCAGCGGGAGACACGGCACATTGGCATCGCCCACGCAGCTTCAGCCGGCAGAGCGGCACGACCTCGGCGCGTATTCGCTGGGCGACATGCTGGCGACGACCGCGCGTGTGCGCCTGCTCGGTCGCGGCGCACGCAGCATGGAAGAGGTGGCAGACCGCGTGGTCCGGTCGCTACACGAGTCGCTCTGGGACACAGCGGGGGATCGCCCTGCGTGTGCGCTCGCGCGCCTGTTCAAGATCCATCCCTACGGCGCGCTCGAGCCGGGGCTCCAGGCGATCGCGCGCGAAGGCGCCGGCGGCGCGGAGCTCGGACCCTCGACGCCATGCCTCTCGCTGCTCGGCACGGTCGGGGTGGAGCCCGCCTGGTGCTCGCGCCACGAGTCGCAGGGGCACCAGGCGATCGCGCTCCACAGCCGCGCGCGCGTCGAGGGGATCCCCATGCTCGCGCAGCTCTTCCACCAGCTCGGCGTGCCCATCGACGACGTGGTCGCGCCCGAGCACGAGCTGTTCCTCGATGACGAAGCCAGCTTCAACGTGTTCTATGTGCCGGAGGCGCGCCACAGCCCCTTTGTCCCGGGCCAGGCCGACTTCGTCGTTCCTTTCGACGTGCGCTCCGTGCTCGGCTTCGGGGGCGTGCTCTCGGGCGGCTCGGTGTTCGCGGTCATCCTCTTCTCGCGCGTCCCGATCACGAACGAGACCGCCGAGCTCTTCAAGACCACGGCCATCGCCGTCAAGCTCGCGCTCTTGCCCCACGTGCGGTGCGTGTTCGACTCGACAGCACCCTCAAGGGAAGGACCGTGAGCGTGATTTCGGTCAGCGTCGACGAGGCGCCGTCGACCGCGCGACGCCGCGAGAGCCTCGAGGCCGCGCCCGACGAGTCCGCCGCGCTGGAGCAGCTCATCGCCGTGTACGAGGAGGTCTCGCTGAGCCAGTCCCGCAAGCTCGAGATCGCGGTCGCCGACCTCCGGCGCTCGAACTCCGAGCTCGCGCGGTTCGCCCACGCTGTCTCCCACGACCTCCAAGAGCCGCTCCGCGCCGTGGTCTTTTCGACGCAGCTCTTGCTCAGGGAGCTCGATGGCAAGCTCGAGCCGGAAGCCAACGAGCTCGCGGCCGACATCGTCGCCGGCGTGCTGCGCATGCGCGCGCTCATCGGCGGCCTGCTCGACTACTCGCAGGTCGGCTCGAGCCAGATCGCGCCAAGGCTGCTCGAGCCGGCGGCGCTCCTCGCCGACGTGCTGGCCGATCTCGGTCCCGCGCTCGACGAGTCCGGCGCGAAGGTCACTTGCGACGCGCTCCCCCACGTCGTCGCCGATCCGGTGCAGCTCGGCCGCGTGTTTCAAAACCTCATCGCCAACGCGATCAAGTTCCGCGGCCCCGAGGCGCCGTGCATCCACATCAGCGCCGAAGCGCATGCCAACGAGCACGTGTTCTCGGTCGCCGACAACGGGATCGGCATCGATCCGAGCCAGCACCAGCGTGTCTTCGCGCTGTTTCAGCGGCTGCACTCGCCGGCCGAGTACCGCGGCCTCGGCCTCGGCCTCGCGATCGTGAAGCGCATCGTCGAGGTCCACGGCGGACGAATTTGGCTAGACTCGACCGAAGGGTGCGGCGCCCGCTTCTTCTTCTCGCTTCCGAGCGACCCATCGCGTTCGACCCCTTCGCCCGTCAGCAGGGAATAGCCATGATGGCCACCGCAAAAGCAAAACCCACGCTCACCCTCCTCGTCGAGGACAGCCCCATCGACGTCAAGATGACGCGCGCCGCGCTCGAGGGGCGCCCGCGCCATCATCAACTCTCGGTCGCGAACGACGGACAGCACGCGCTCGCCTACCTGCGCGGCGAGGGAGCCTACGCCGGCTCCGAGCGTCCCGATCTCGTCCTGCTCGACTTGAACCTTCCCCGACTCGATGGGCATGGCGTGCTCGCGGCCATCCGCTCCCACCCCGAGCTGAGGCTGCTGCCCGTCGTCGTGCTCACGAGCTCGCAATCCACGGAAGACATCCGGCTCGCGTACGAGGGAGGGGCGAACTGCTACGTCACCAAGCCCGCCGACGTCGACGAGTTCTTGAGCGCCGTGCGCATCGTGCACGAGTTCTGGTGCGACACCGTATCGCGCTCTCCCGCGTGAGGTCCTCGTGAGAGTCCTCCTCGTCGAAGACAGCCCGTCCGACGCGCGCATCGTCAAGCGCCTGCTCGGGATGCTCTCGTTCCCAGCCGAAGTCGTGCACGTCGAGCGGGTCTCGGCGGCGATCGCCGAGTGCAAGGCGGCGCAGTTCGAAGCCGCCTTCCTCGACCTCGCGCTGCCCGACGCGTGGGGGATCGAGGTCGTCGAGGCGATGGTGCGGGAGGCGCCGGCCGTGGCGCTCATCGTGCTGACCGGCAGCGACGATGACGCGCTCGGCATCCAATCCGTGAAGGCCGGCGCACAGGATTTCGTGCGCAAGGACGGGTGGGATCCGCGGCTCCTCGAGCGTGTGCTGCGATACGCCGTCGAGCGACAGCGCCTGCTCGCTGCCTATCGCCGCGCCGAGACCGAGCGGGCGCGCCTGGCGGCGGAGGCCGACGACGTCCTTCGCGAGGCCGAGGCGCTGCTGTCCTCGATCACGAACGTCGAGCGCTGTGTCTACATCGTCGCGCAGCTCGCCGTCCCACGCCTCGCGGATGCATGCGCCGTCCACCTGCTCGACAAAGACGGCTCGCTGCGGCTCGCGGCGATGACGTTCGCGAACGGACATGGCGCCAACGGACGTGACGCGAGCGAACCAGCGCTCGGCGGGATCGCGCCAGAAGGGTCGCCCATCCGTGGGCTCGTCGCTCGCGGCCTCGGCATGACCGAGCCGCAATGGCTTCTGCGGCGCGCGCCCGAGGTCGGGACGAGCGAAGCCGAGGGGCCCCCGAGCTGGACCGTGACCACCACCGAGCCCGTCCGCGCGGAGCTCCATGTGCCGCTCGTGGCGCGCTCGGAGGTCGTCGGCGTGCTGACGCTCACGGCGCTCGCGCCAAGTCGTACTTTCGGCGAGCGCGAACAGCGAACGGCCTCGCGGCTCGCGACGCTCGCGGCTCTCGCGGTGCACAGCGCCGACCTCTACGGCGCGGCGCAAGCGGCAGTCCGAACCCGCGACGAATTCCTCGCCACCGCGTCCCACGAGCTGCGCACGCCGCTCGCCGTCGTCGCGCTGTCGGTCGAGGGCATGTACCGCGCGGCTCATCGCGGCGACGCGGCCCAGCGCCTCGCCGGAGAGTCCGGGAAGCGCACGTTCGAGCGCGCGTTTCGCCAGACGCGCCGCCTGGTCGAGCTGGTCAACAACATGCTCGACGCGAGCCGCATCGCCGCCAAGCCGTACACCCTCGAGCGAGAGAACCTCGATTTGTGCGATGCGGCGCGCGAAATCGTCGATCGCTACCGCGAGCACGCCGCGCTCGCCGGAAGCGAGCTCTCGATCTCGGCACAGGCGGCGCTCGTCGGCTCGTGGGATCGCCTCGCGATCGACCGCGTGCTCACGAACCTCGTGTCGAACGCCATCAAATACGCGCCCGGCAAGCCGATCGAGGTCTCCCTCGGCCGTAGCGACGCTCGCGCCGTCGTCGCGGTGCGCGACCACGGACAGGGGATCGCGCGCGAGAGCCAGGAGCGGATCTTTCAGGCGTACGAGCGCGCAAACGCCCCCCATCGAGGCGGCGGCATCGGGCTCGGGCTCTTCATCGTCGCGCGCATCGTCGAGGCGCACGGAGGCTCGATCCGAGTCGACAGCGTGCTCGGAGAGGGCTCGAAGTTCACCGTCGAGCTGCCGCTCTTGCCTCCGCGCTCGGCGACGGCACCGGAGTCTCGACCATCGGCATGACCGACGGCGGCTGTCTCTCTCTCATTGGCAGAGCGGGGGCGCGCACGTCTTGGGCAGGGGGAACGCGTGGACGCAAACACAACTGGGAGCATTGCCGGGCACGTCCTCGTCGTCGAGGATGAGGACGACCTTCGTGAGCTCATCGTCGAGCTCCTCGAGCGCGAGGGCTTCGCCGTCTTCGCCGCAGAGAATGGAAGGCGCGCGCTCGCCAGGCTAGAGTCCGACGCTTCTCGCATCGCGCTCGTCCTCCTCGACATGTCGATGCCCGACGTCGACGGGTGGGAGTTTCTCGAGCTCGCGAAAGGGCTCGCGCCCGACGCGCTCCCCAAGGTGGTGCTCATGACCGCCCACGCTTATCGCGACGTCGAGAGCCTTGGCGCGGGGCTGCACGGCTACTTGAAGAAGCCCTTCGACGTGCCGGCGCTGCTCGAGGTCGTGCGCGGCGCGACGGCGGCGACGCCACGCTCAGGCGCTCTTCAGCATGGCGATTGAGCGCGGCCCGGCCCACGCAAGGGTAGTGGCTCCCGCCCCGCCCACCACCATCACGGTAACGAGCGGCCAGCGCTCGTAGCCGGCGCACGAGGCTGCGGCGAGCGCCGCGACCGCATAGCGTAGGGCGACCTCGCGTCGCGGAGGAGCCGTCGTGTGCAGCGGGACGAGCTCGGACCACAGGCCCGCGAAGAAATACGGCAGCGCCGACGCTGCGAGCGACAACCCGAGCGCCGCGTGGCCCGCGAGCGGCAAGAGCAGCGGCAAGAGACCGAGCCCGACGGGGACGCCCACGATGCGCACGAGGCCCAAGAGCTTCAGGTGCCCCGTCGCCATGAGCAGAATGCTCGTCGGCAGGCACGCCGCGAGCAGCGCCTGCTCCGCCAAGAGGCCCGGCAGGAAGCTTCGCACGGAGGCCGCGTGCTGCGGCAGCCACAGCTCGAACACGGTGGGGGCGAGCGCGGCGATGCCCGCCACCTCGACCACGTGAATCGACGTCAGGAACGGCGCGACGATGCCGTACTGGCGGCGTGCCTTCTCGCGCACGTCGCTCGGGCCGGCGAGGCCCCGGGTCACGTGAACCTGCAGCACGTCGACGAACCGGCCGGTGACGAGCCGCGCCGCGTTGGCGAGCGTGCGCGCCGGGATCGCCGCTGCCACGAGCGGTGCGGCGAGCACCGTGAGGAGGTGAGGATACGCCGCCGTCTGGAGCACCTCGGCGAGCTTCAACGCCACGCCGGAGCCGACCACGTCGAAGAGCCGAGTCCGCGGCGCGACGGCCTCGACGCCGAACGATTCGACGGCGAGCACACGGCCCGCGTGGGCACCGCGCAGAAGCGCCACGGTCGCGCTGGCGAGCGCGGAGCCGTACAACGCGAGCGTGAGATCGCGCCGGACCGCGAGCAGCGTGACGAGCGCCGTCACCGGGACGAGCGACACGGCGACGCCGACGAGCTGTCCGAGGACGAGGCGCCCGGTCGAAAACAGGAGCGCCGTGTGATAGCTGCCGAGAAAGAGCTCCAGCATCGTCGCCGCGATGCACGCCACCGTCGCCAGCATGAAGCGCGGCTCGTGCGCGCCGGGCCAAGCGCGGGCGGCCGCCCCGAGCGCCGAGCCCATGAAACACGAGGCGATCACGCCCCCCGCGAGCGCCGCAAACACGAGGAATCGCCGCGATCTCCGCACCTCCGCCGCGAACCCCGCGCGATCTCCCGCCCCGTGCAGCGCGGACAGCTCGCGCAGCAGCGAGACGAGGACGCCGCCTTCACCGAGCCCCACGTAGGCGCCGACGGACGTGACCGCGATGTACGCGACGTACTCGCCCTCCGAGAGCCCGAGCTGGAGGAACCGCGGCACCAGCACCTGGCTGGCGATGGCGACGAGGACGCTCACGAGCGGGACGCTCCAGCGCAAGAGCCGCTCCGTCGTGCGTCGCCTCGCGCGGCCGGGCGCTTCTTCGGAGCCGGGCACGCCGCCGCGCATCGTTCCCCACTAGTCTGGCGAATCACGGCTTCGCCACAAAAAAGCACAACGGCGGACCGGCGCGCCTGCTGTACGATGAGGCGATCGTGCGTATTCCTTTCAAGCTGTCAGCGTGTCTGCCCGCCGCGCTGGTCGTAGGAGCGCTCGCGGCGTGCACCGTCGGCGACGGCTCCGTGATCTTCGCCTCAGGTGGCGGCGGTGGCGTCGGCCCGACGATTTCCGCCGGCGGTGCAGGCGGTGCCGACGTCACCACGTCGTCCGCTGCCGGTGGCTCGCTGGCGACCTCATCGGCGTCGGGTGGTGCCGGGGGCGAGGTGGGCTCCGGCGGCGCGACCACGGGCCAGGGCGGCGCCACGACGACGGGCCAGGGCGGCGCCACGACGACGGCCACTACGGCTACGGGCTCGGGCGGCGGGATGCCCGAGTGCATGACGGCGGCGCAGTGTCCCGCGACGGGCACCGTGTGCAAGTCTCCGGTGTGCGATCAGGGGAAGTGCACGACCAGCGCGGCCGCGCAGGCCACCGCGTGCACCGACGGTGGCGGCACGCTGTGCGACGGAGCCGGCACGTGCCTCGGGTGGCTGCCGCTGAGCGCCACGAATGCTCCCTCCGCTCGCTATCTCCACACGGCCGTGTGGTCTGGTACGCACATGATCATCTGGGGCGGCGACACCGCGGCAGGCGCGACCAACACCGGCTACAAGTACAGCCCGACGACGGACACCTGGACCGCGATCTCCATGACGAACGCCCCGTCTGCGCGGCATTCCCATCAGGCGATCTGGACTGGTACGAAGATGATCGTCTGGGGTGGCTACGGCGGAGCGTTCCTCGCGAACGGCGGCATCTACGATCCGGCGACCGATACGTGGGCCGCGATGGCCACTGCAATGGCTCCCGGCGCGCGCGTCGCGCA
This sequence comes from Myxococcales bacterium, assembly GCA_005800325.1. Classification (GTDB taxonomy): domain Bacteria; phylum Myxococcota_A; class Polyangia; order Polyangiales; family Polyangiaceae; genus SYFR01. Next base: position 15,830 of record SYFR01000206.1, read on the forward strand.
CGCGATGCACTTTACCGGGACCTACGTGCTCGTGTGGGGAGGCCGCATGAACGTGACCGCCCTCAACACGGGTGGCCGCTACCACGTCGCGAACAACCAATGGTCGCCGATGAGCACGACGGGCGCTCCCTCGCCGCGCTTCAACACCGCGAACGCGTGGTTGCCGGGCGGCGGAGTGCTATCGAACGGGGCGATGTTCGTCTGGGGCGGCACCAACACATTCGATTGGTACCAGGACGGCGCGACCTATGACCCGACGCTGGACAAGTGGGCGACGATTAGCACGCAGGGGAAATTGCCACCCTATTCGCGCGAGGGCGGCAGCGCGCTCGCCTACACCGCGGCCCAGGCCATGATGTTCGGCGGGTGGGACGGGTTCGACCAGTACTCGAACGAGCTCCACAATTGGTTCGGGCTCAACCAGGCCGGCGGCTATTGGTACTTGCTCCAGCCGGTCAACACACCCGCTGGCCGCGCCGCCCACGTCACGCTGGCGCCGGGGCCCGAGCGAATCTTCGTATGGGGCGGCTGCTACGGGGCGGGTTGCGCGAACCTCCACGCCGACGGCGGCGTGTGGAAGCCCGACAACATGGGCGGCAAATGGACCCCGATCCCTGCGGATTCAGCCCTCACTGCGCGCCAGTACCCGACCGCGGTTTGGTCGGGCACGCAGGCGATCTTGTGGGGCGGCTTCGATGGCAATAAGCCGCTCGGCAATGGCGCCCGCCGTGCAATCGCGAACTGACCTGTTGGAAACGGGACCGACTGCGCGTGCCTGATTTTCGACGGCGATTCTACCAGCGCTACGTATCCATCGCCGATGGCAGCGTGGGTGAGCGGAAGGACGATGCCCTCGAGCGCTATTGGGCCTGGGCGCGCTTCAAGATCCTGCCGCTCCTCGATGGCGTCAGTCGCCGCGCGTCGCTGCTCGAGCTCGGCTGCGGCGCCGGCAACGTCCTCGCCTTTCTGGCGAAAGAGGGCTTCACGAGCGTCCATGGCGTCGACATATCCGAGGAAATGATCGCGATCGCGCGCCGTCGCGGCCTCAGCGTGACGTGCGCCGATGCGCTCGACTACCTCGCGGAGAGCACCGAGCGGCATGGGGCCATCGTCGCGCTCGACTTCATCGAGCACTTCAGCCGCGAAGAGCTCATGGGCCTCTTGCCGGCGATTCGGGAGCGGCTGCTTCCGGGCGGTGTCCTCGTCGTCCAGACGCCGAACGGGCAGGGGCTCTTTCCGCATCAGGTCATCTATGGCGACGTGACGCACATGACCATCTTCACGCCGGAGTCTCTCGAGCAGCTCCTGCGGATGACGGGTTATTGCGACGTCGAGGTGCGCGAGACCGGTCCGGCGCCGAAATCGCTGACCGGCCGCGTTCGCTCCGTCCTCTGGGCCGGCATCAAGGTCGCGACCTCCGCGGTGCGATTGATCGAGACTGGCAAGCAGCAGAAGATCTGGACCGAGAACATGCTCTGCCGGTCCCGCCGCGACGACGCCGGTGAGCTCGCTGCGCGTGTTCCAGAGCATCGGCCCGTGTCACCCCCGAAGGCCACGGAACGCGAGGTGAAGTCGGCGGTCGAGTCCGTGGCCGCCGAGCGGGCGCCCGCGCCTGGCGTTCGACCGCGCGTCATGCTCGTCGGGCAGGCGCTGCTCGACATGATGATGGACTCGTATCGGCGCGCGCTCGAGCCGCACTACGATGTTCGCGTCGTCGATCCCTATTCGGCCTTCGCCGATCTCGAGAAGCGGTTCCTCGGGCCACACTGGGGAGCTCAGGTCAACCGAGCGGTGGCAACTCTCGCGAACCTCGCGGTCGGCGATCCCATCGCGCTCACCGAGTCTAGAATTCTCCGCGAGGCGTCCGAGTTTGCGCCGGACGTCATTCTCACGGACTGTCTCGACTCGTTGTCGCCACGCATCGTCGCGGGCCTCCGACGTGGCAATCCGCGGGCGCTGCTCCTCGGCCTCTTCGGAGACGCGATTTCGAACTTTGGGCGTGGCCACTTCTTCGCGGCCCACTACGACAGCCTCTTTTTCAAGGACCACTACATCGTCGACAAACTGCGCTCGAAGCTCCGGTGGCAGAACATTTACTACCTGCCCCAGGCATGCGATCGGCACATTCATCGGCCAGTCGAGCTCACGGAGGAAGACAGGGCTCGCTTCGGCTGCGACGTCGGGATCTTTGGCAATGGCTACCTCTACCGTGCAGAGTGCCTGCGGCCCCTCGTCGGTCGCAGCGTCAAGATCTGGGGCGGGGGACTGCCGCGCTGGGCCGAGCACGAGACCGCGCCGTTGTTCACCAATCACTACGTAGCGGGCGACGAGAAGTGCCGCGCGATGCTGGCCGCGAACATCGCGCTCAACCCCAATCACTACGCGGAAATTGCAGGGACGAACAAGCGCACGTTCGAGCTTGCCGCGATTGGTGCCTTCCAGCTCACGGACACTCCCGCGCTCAGGGACGTCTTCGATCCCGCGTCCGAGGTCGCCATGTACGACAGCGCGGACGACATGCTGTCGCAGATTGACTACTACCTTGCCCGCCCCGAGCTACGCGCGCAGATGGCCGCACGCGCCCACGCACGCGCTCACGCCGAGCACACCTACGAACACCGCTGGGTCGCCATGCTGCACGCCGCGGGGCTGCGCCCGCCGGTCGACTTTCCGGTGCAGCCGGAGTCGCTCAAGGTCTTCGCAGCTTGAGCCGCCTCAGAGCGATGGCCGCGTCGACGGCGGCGACCGTGCCCTCGACACACTGGTCGTAGCTGAAGGCCCCGATTCTTCGCTGCCCCTCGCGCCCGAGCGCGCGTGAATACTCTGGCGCCGCGAGCCGCATTGCCATGAGCGAAGCGAGGGCCTCGACGTCGCCGACGGGGTAGACGTCGCCCGTGACTCCGGGAGTTACCAAGTCGTGGTGCGCCGTGACCTGGTCGGAGCAAATGACCGGCAGGCCAAACAGCATGGCTTCGTTGATGACGATGCCCCACGTCTCGCGCCGGGAAGGGAAGGCCAGCAAATCCGACGCGACGTACACCTGGCCGAGCTCACGCTGATTGCGAAAGCCGGTGATGGCGACGTCCTCTGCCACGCCCTCGCCCCGCGCCGCGTCGAGGACCTCCCCGCGCAGCGGCCCGTCGCCGAGGAAGACGAGCTTCGCGGGGCGCTCGCGGCGAACCTTGGCGAACGCCCGCACGAGATCCAGCGGGGCCTTGTCGTCGAGCAGCTTCCCCGACGAGACGATGATGGGCCGCTCGTCCGTCACGCCGAGCTCCGCGCGGTGTTCATCACGGTGCGGCTCGAGCCTCTCCCTCTCCGCCTCGAAGAACTCGTTGTCCGCCGCGTAAGGCGCGACGAACACGCGCTCGGGCGGCGCGCCGTAGGCCGCGTACATTTCTCGCCCGAGCGTGCCTACGGCCAGGAACGCGTCGACGCGGCGGAAGAGCGTCGTCAGGACCATCTTGCGCGCGCGGGTCTTCCACGGCGGACGTCCCCGCGGGCCAAGGTTCGACTCCGAGTGCATGACCGTGGCCACGCCGTGCGCCTCCGCTGCGGCGAGAGCGATCAGCGTGCTGGCGTATCCCCAGCCAAAGATGATGGCTGCGTCAACTTGCTCGGGCCGGAGACGCCGCCACAAGATGGGGTTCGTTCGGCTGAAGAAGCTCTGGGGCCCCGGCTTGGGATGGATATTGGGCAGGAACTCGTGCGCGTAGCCGTCCGTCAGCGGCCTGTCCCACTCGAACGTCGCATTGAAGCCCGCGTCGAAGCTCGGCTTCTGGCCGTGGTCGCACGCGAACAACACCTTGAGGTCCACGCGCGGGTCGGCCGCGAGCTTTCGAAACCACGGTCCGTGGTACTGGACCGGATGCGTCGTGACGATCGCTATGCGCCGCCGGCGGTCAGCCTGCACAATGGCTCTCTAGACCGAATCCACCACGTCGCGCACGATGTCTTCGAGGCTCTTCTGCGGCTCCCAGCCGAGGTGGGCGCGCAGCTTCGATGTGTCCGGGACGCGGCGCATCATGTCCTCGAACCCTGCGGCGTAGGCCTCCGCGTAGGGCACATAGACGATCTCGCTCTTTGAGCCGGCCGTGTCGCGTACGAGCTCAGCGAGCGCGCGCATGGAGATCTCGCGCCCGCCGCCGATGTTGAAGACCTGCCCATAGGAGGCCTCGGTGCGCATGAGTCCGGCGAGCGCGCGGACGGTGTCGCCGACATGGCAGAAGCAGCGTGTCTGCTTGCCGTCGCCGTAGACCGTGATTGGCTCGTTGGCTTTTGCCTGCCGCGCGAAGCTCGGCAGCACCATCCCGTAGCGCGCCGTCTGCCTCGGACCGACCGTGTTGAAGAGCCGCCCTACGACCGTGGGTAGCCCCTTCTCGCGGTAATAGGCAATCGCCAAGAACTCGTCGATCGCCTTCGAGCACGCGTACGACCAGCGGCCCTTCGTCGTGGCGCCCATGACGAGGTCGCCGTCCTCGCGGAACGGAAAATCCGTCGATTTCCCATACACTTCGCTCGTCGACGCGACGAAGACGGGCTTCTTTTTCTTGGCGGCCGCGGCGAGCACGATCTCGGTGCCTCGCACGTTCGTCTCGATCGTGTAGACCGGGCTCTCGACGATGAGCTTGACGCCGACGGCCGCCGCCAGGTGATAGACGATGTCCGCGCCATCGACGAGCTCGTTGATCAGCGGGACGTCGAGAAACGACGCGACCTGATACTGAAAGCGTGGGTTCGCCTTGAAGCGCCGAAAGTTGTCGGCGCTGCCGGTGGAGAGGTCATCGAGAATGACGACATCGTCCCCCGCGTCGAGCAGCGTATCGGTTAGGTGCGAGCCAATGAACCCCGCACCGCCAGTGATGAATACCCTCATGTTCTCTCTCGCTATGGCAGTGGTTACTGCGGAAGTGACGCGTCGTGCTGCTCGGGCGTGTACACCGGCTGCCGGCTCGCAGGACCAGCGTCGCTGCCGTAATAACCGTCGCGCTTGTAGTAGTAGTACGAGTACTTGTACTCGAGCCTCGAGAAGTCGACTGCGTTGAGGACGCCGCCCACGAGTCGTCCGCCGACGTCGGTGATGGAGCGCACGGCGTGCCGAGCCAGCTCTTTGCGGGTCTTGAACGCGCGGGACACGAGCACGACGCCGTCGACGATGGTCGCGATGATCGCTGGGTCGGTCACCGCGACGACGGGTGGGCTGTCGAGGACGATGCGGTCGAACCGTCCCTCGAGCTCGGCGAGCAGCGCCTTGAAGCGCTCCGTATGGAAGAGCTCGGCCGGGTTCGGCGGAATGGGACCTGCCGGCAACACGCTGAGGTTCGGGACGTTGGTGGCTTGCAGCGCATCGTCGAGGTTGCCGCCGAGCAGCGCAGTGCTCACGCCGGTGTCCGCCGTCTTGCCGAACACGCGGTGAAGGCGCGGACGCCGAAGATCGCAGTCCATGATCAGCACCCGCTGTCCGGTCTGCGCCATCGCGATCGCGATGCAGCAAGCGACGGTGGTCTTTCCCTCGGAGGGGCTCGCGCTCGTGACCAGCAGCGTCTTGTGCGGCTTGTCGGGCGACATGAAGAGCAGGTTCGTGCGGATGGCGCGCGAAGCCTCGGCGACGCCGCTCGTCGGGTGGTCGTGCACGACGAGCTCTGGGGCGCCCTCCTGGATGGGCTTACCGCGAAGCCGCCTCTTCCTCTTTGCGTAATAGCCGTAGTTCCCGTTGCCGAAGAGCGAGTTTCCGACTTGCGGCAGGAGCCCGAGGAAGGTGATGCCATCGTCCTCGATGTCGTCCGGGACCTTCACCGTGCGATCGAGCATGCCGCGCATGAACGCCGCCGCGACGCCCAGCAGGAGGCCGCCGAAGACGCCGGCCACGATGTTGAGTGGAACCTTCGGATAGACGGGGGCGCGCGGCACGAGCGGCCGATCGATGACGCTGATGTTGTTCACCCGCATCATCTGCGTCAAATCGGCCTCTTTCGTGCGCTCGAGCACGAGCGAGTAGAGCTTCTCGGTGTTGTCCTTCGTGCGGCGCAGGCGGTTGTATTCGATCTCGAGGAGGTTGAGCTCGTGGGCCTGCACTTTGGCCTTGTCGAGCAGCGACTGCAGCCCCCCGGCCTGGCGTGATGCGACCATGAGGTCGCGCTCGACGGCCTTCTTGACGTTGGCGATCTCCCGCAAAATCGCCGCCTCGGCCGCCTTGACCCTGCGGTTGGCCGCGCTCACCGCATGGTGGTTTGGGCCCTTGTTCTCGCCGAGAAGTGCGTCACGCTCGCTCACCGCGCGCTCGTGGTCGCTGCGCAGCGAGGTGAGCAGCAGGCTCTTCAAGAACTCGCTCGACTGGACGAGCGTCGGGTCGTTCGACGGTGCGCTATCGAGCACGGACTTCCGCGCCGCGGCCTCTTGGGCGAGAGCCTTGGCGTGCGTCAGCTCGGTGTTGATCTGCTTCATCTCATCGGTGAGGATGCTCGACTTGTCGTCGAACGCGACCGAGAGGATGTCGTTCTTTTTCTTGTATTGGTGAAGGGCCTCTTCGCTCGTCCGCAAATCGGAGTTGAGCGTGTCGAGCTGGCTTCGCAGCCAGTCGGTCGCCGTGCTCGTCGACTCGAGCGCCTTCTCGAGGTTCTGATTGACGTACGTGTCAATCAGCGCGGACAGGATCCGCTGCGCGCGCTCGGGGTTTGAGTCCTTCAGCTTGACGCTCGCGAGGCGGCTGTCGCGCACGGGCTGGACGTCGATGCGCGAACGCAGATCCTCGGCGGCGCGGTCGGGCGTCGTGCCGTCACTCGGCTTCGGCTGCCCGCCCGGCGGCAGGTTTTGCAAGAACGCGAGGTCGCGATGAAGCCCGAGGTCGTTGACGACCGCGAGGGCGACGCGGCGCGATCGGATGATGTGGTACTGGGTCTCGTAGTACTCCTGATTGCCCCAGAAGCCGTCGACGCCGAGATCGACGACGCTCTCCACGCGGTGGCCGAGTGGCTTCGGCGGCGTGGGGTCGAAGTGAATCGTGCCCTCTGCCTCGTAGATGCGCGTCTGGCCAAGCGTGTAAAACACCGTCGCGACGACCACGCTCGCGAACGTGGCGATCGTCGTCGGCCAGTACTTCCGCACCATGTGCCAGACGACGACGTTGGTCGACTGGCGGTACAGCTTTCCGAGCTGGGTCGCTTGTGGCTCGTTGGCGCTCATCGGCGGAACTCGGGATACGGTGCGTTCGAAGGCCGGCGCGTTCAGACCGAGGCCCGGCCGCTGGAAGTCTGGCCAGTTGAGAGGCGGACCCGTACGAAGGCCGGGGGAGGCCGGGCCATTCGCGAGGGCGGGCCCCGCTGGACCGGGCCCGACACGACGCCCCGGGCGTTTCCCACGGCGGCGGGCTTCGTGCAAGCGAGCGCCGCGACGGAGCCAACAAAACGACCAAGGCGACGGAGGTGAACCGTCGCCCTGGAGTTGCCGCCCCTCGCTGCCGGTGACCGGAGGGTCAGGGCCAATGAGCGCGGGCGGTGGTCTCTAGCAAACCCCCCGCATCAAAGCAGCCCCCGTGCTGATAAAGACCGGGGGCGGGGTAGCGTGAGGCTCAGTTCGTAAAGAAAATCGCCTCGATCTCGGTGCGAACCTGCTCCTCGGACTGGGCTCGCGCGATGGCGATCTCTTTGACGATGAGGCCGCGCGCGGTGTCGAGCATGCGACGCTCGCCGAAAGAGAGCTGCTTGTCGGTCTTGAGCCGATACAGGTCGCGCAGCACCTCGGCCACGTCGTAGATCGAGCCCGTCTTGATCTTGTCCATGAAGCCGCGGTAACGGCGGTTCCAGGTCTGGTTGTCGAACGCGATCGTGCGCTCGCGCAGAATGTCGAAAATCTCCTGGATCTCTTGCTCCGAGATCACCTGGCGAAGCCCGACCGCGTTGGCATTCTTCACGGGCACCATGATCTTGCGGTCCGTATCGAGAATGCGAAGCACGTAGAAGCGCTGGCGATTTCCGGCGATATCCTTCTCTTCGATGTCGACGACCTCCGCAACGCCTTGGGCGGGATAAACCGCCTTGTCGCCGACCTTGAACTGGAGTTCCGAATTGGCCTGCATGTTCCTAGATGTCTCCTTCTCGAGTCCTTATCGGAGCGAGCTTGGCCATCGCATGCCGTGCGGCACGCAAAGGCGCATTTCGATTGGTGCGGTGGGCGATGCGTCGTGGGGCTGATCTGCTTAACGCCTCAGCCTCTCGGGTGGCTACGCCCACCCCATCCAAGGGTTCAGTGTGTGCCGAACCTTCTGCCATCCTGCGCCGTACTAAACAGCGCCAGGCGCAGGCACCATAGTGAAACGCCTTCGGACAGTCAAGAAACTTTGCGCGCTCTCGGGCTTCGACTATTGGGCCGCGCCGCCTCCGCCGCCTCCGCCGCCGCGCCGCCTCCGCCGCCTCCGCCGCCGGCGGCGC
>SYFR01000207.1 GCA_005800325.1 Myxococcales bacterium
ACGGCGAAGGTCGCCGGCACCGAGGTGGGCGTGAGCGAGCCCGAGGCGACGTTCTCGCCCTGCTTCAGCGGACCGTTTCTCGTGTGGCACCCGACGAAATACGCCGAGCTCTTGGCCGACAAGCTCCGCACGCACGGCGCCACGACCTGGCTCGTCAACACGGGCTGGTCGGGCGGCGCCTACGGCACCGGCTCGCGCATGAAGCTCGCGTACACCCGCGCCATCGTCGACGCGATCCACTCGGGCACGCTCCACGGCATCGAGACCACCCTCGATCCGATCTTCGGCGTCGCGGTTCCGAGAGAGTGCCCGGGCGTGCCGTCCTCGATCCTCACGCCGCGCGGCACCTGGAAGGACGCGGCGCAATACGACCAGACGGCGCACAAGCTCGCGCACCTGTTCCACAAGAACTTCGCGGCCTACGCGAGCGCCGCCAGCGACGCGGTGCGTGCGGCCGGCCCGCGGCTCTGAGCGCCCTCGCGCGCCGTCGCACATCGAAGGAGGCGCGTGACCGAACGTCCGTTTCGGGTGCTCGGCGTTCAGCAGATCGCCGTCGGCGCGAGCGACAAGGCGGGGCTGCGCGCGCTCTGGTGCGACCTCTTCGGCCTCGAGCGCGTCGGTGAATATCGAAGCGCCAAGGAGAACGTCGACGAGGACATCCTCGTGTGCGGAGAAGGGGCGGCGAAGGTCGAGATCGACCTCATGCAGCCGCTCGATCCCAACGCTCGACCGCGCGTGCACGAGCCGGCGCTCAATCACATCGGTCTCTGGATCGACGACCTGCCCCGTGCCGTCGCCTGGCTCACCGAGCGCGGCGTGCGCTTCACGCCCGGCGGCATTCGCAAGGGCGCGAGCGGCCACGACGTGTGCTTCATCCATCCGAAGGGCGACGACGCCTCCCCCATCGGCGGCCAAGGCGTGCTGATCGAGCTCGTGCAAGCGCCGAGTGAGCACCGGTGATTGGGCGCGCGGCCAACACCAGGGCCACGCCTACGCCAAGGCCGGCGAGGTTCACCATGTGCGCCCGCCAATACGGACGGCTCGGGTCGAGCGCCCAGTCGAGGTGGAGGAAGCCGAGGTCGAGCGGGCTGGCCCCGTGTCGCGTCATGCCGAGCCGGACCAGGCTGGCGAAGCAGAGCAAGGCGCCGATGAGCGCGAGACCGAGCGCCGCCATCATTCGCGCCACCGAGCCCACGGTGGTGAGCCTACGCCCCTACCGCCGGGGCGCGCGCGCGGTGGCGTCGCGCTCGGCCTTCGCGCCCGCGAGCAGGAGGCGCGCGGCCACGGACACCTGCGCGATGGCGGCGGCCTCGTCGAAGAGCGCCGCCGTCCAGCCGACGAGCGTCGCGAACCAGATTTGCTGGAGCAGCATGGAGACCGTCAGCTCTTCTTCGCTGGCCGCGGCGTCGGGCTCCTCGTGGCTCGGGCCACGGAGGGCGAAGAGCACCATGCGATGCACCTGCGTTTGATACGCGATCACGTTCGCCGCGGTCTCGGGCTCGCCCGAGGCCATCGCCTTGATGACGGCGCGCGCGTAGTTCGGCTTCTTGCAGAGCGTCCGCGTCAGCGTGTCGAAGAGCGCCGTGACGCGGGCGTGCGCCGTCTCGCCGCGCGTGGGCCGCTGCTTCATGCGCCGCTCGAGCAAGTCGGTCTCCCGCTGCAGCGCCGCGCTCAAGAGATCCTCTTTGCCGCGGAAGCTCTTGTAGAGCGTCCCGAGCGCGACGCCGGCTTGCACCGCTACGTCGCGCTGCCGCACGTTGTCGAAGCCGCCGTCCTCCGCGAGCCGAATGGCCACATCGAGGATGCGTCCCCGGCGCTCGTCGGCGCGCTCGCCGGCTCGCGATCTCGGTCGCGCGGTCTTGCCCGCCTGCGTCTTCCCGCTCCGCTCCAGCATGCGAGCGACTCTAGAACACGTTCTACCGCGGCACTACTGCGCGTCGTGCCTACTTGCGGCTCGGCGCAATGACACGGTGACCACTCCGAGCGTCCGCCACGAGCCACGTGGGAATGCACATCGTGCCCATCACCAGGCCGTCGTCCATGGCCCAGGGTCGCGGCGGCTCTCCGCGCCGATGGGACACGGCCTCGCTCGAACCGGCCTTCCCCGAGAGGGTCCTGCCAGGGCCGGCGCATCTACAGATGGAGCAGCTCCGTGGACATCGGGGGATCGGCCCCGGTTCGGGCTGCGTTAGCCGGTGCTCCGTGCTCGGAAGCGGGCGGAGGCAGGGGCAGCGGGCGAGCGGGGAGCGGCGAGCGGGCGGAGGCAGTGGCAGCGGGTGAGCGGGCGGAGGCAGGGGCAGCGGGTGAGCGGTGAGGCAGGGGCAGCGGGCGAGCGGGGGAGCGGTGAGCGGTGGGCTCGGCGCTTCCGAGCGTCCCGCCGTCCTCGGAGCGCTCGAGGCCAAGCCGTGCTCGCCATGCTCGCCGTGCTCGGCGCGCGGGAGAGCGCCTGCTCATGGAGGGCCTCGCCTGCGCGCGGGCCTGCGCGCGGCTGCGCGTGGCTGCGTGCGGTGCTCGCTGCGCTCGCAGCCTCGAGCGCTCCTGCGCGCGGCGGGGTGGCCGGGTGCGCTCGCGCGCGGTGCGCGGGCACCAACCAGGAG
>SYFR01000208.1 GCA_005800325.1 Myxococcales bacterium
CTCGCTCTCTCGCTCTCTCTCTCGTCTCTCCGTCTCTCTGTCTCGCGCTCGCTCGCTGGCACTCCCTCGCCCTCGCTCTCGCTCTCGCCCTCGCTCTCGCGCTCGCTCTCGCGCTGCCGCTGCCTCGTGCCCGCGCGTGACTCTTGCCGATGAGTTCATCACAGGTGCCGAGTGGAGTAGGCTCTCGCGATGGCACGTCGTCTTGCTTGCGTTGCGCTCGGATTTTCCGCGCTCGCGCTCACTTCCTCGCGCGCCGAGGCGCAGCTTCCCTTGCCGCCGCCGCCGCCCGGCTACGGCGCCCCCGGCTATGGCGCCCCCGGCTATGGCGCACCCGGTTACGGCGCACCCGGTTACGGCGCACCCGGCGGTTACGGCGCACCCGGCGCACCGTACGGCGCGCAGCCCGCGCAGAAGCCGACCTCGAGCAGCGCCGAGCTCGGGTTCCTGTACGGCACCGCCGCCGCGTGGGGGATCGGCACCGGGATCTGGATCGACGCCGAGGCCGAGCTCTGCACGCCGACCTGCGACGTGGGCCTCGTCCCGATCGCGCCCATCGTGCTCGGAGCCGCCGCGCCGATCGGCGTATTTCTCGTCGATCGCTTCGCGTTTCGCAACGGCATGCCCGAGGGGCTCCCGTCGGCGATCGCGTCGGGAATGCTCGCTGGCGCGGGCGAGGGGCTCGGGATCTCGCTCTTCCAGATGAGCACGGCCAACGAGGCGGACGAGTGGGGCTTTCGCGGTCTGTCGCGCGCAGCGCTCATCGGCTCGCTCGTCGGCGGTGGCGGCGGATACGCCCTCTATCGCTACGCCGACGTCGCCCCCGAGACGAGCGCCCTCGTGCTGTCGAGCACCTTCTGGGGCGCGTCGATCGGCAGCTTCTTCGGCGGCGGCGCCTCGCCCGCCGGAGCCGACTGGGGGCGCACGAACGACGACGTCGGGCTCGGCGGCCTCATCGGCTACAACGTCGCGCTCGCCGGCGCCGCCGCGACGTCGTTCTTCTACACGCCCTCGTGGGACCAGCTCGGCTGGATGTGGGGCGGCTTCGCGATCGGCACCGTGGCGACGCTGCCGGTCTACGGTTTCTACGCCGCCGATGACGAGCACGACGCACGTCGCGGCCTCATCTTTCAGGGCGTGGCCGCTACCGTCGGTCTCGGACTCGGCGCGATCCTCGGCGCGCCTCCGTCGCGGGCGCCGACGTACGCCGAGCGGCCGCCGCTCGATCAGGATCACCCGGTGCGCTTCGTGGGCGCGTCCCTCACGCCGAGCGAAGCGGGCATGGGCGTCACGGCGTTCGGCGAGCTCTGGTAGCGCCGGTTTTTACCGTCGATTCGCGCGATACCCGAGTACGCTACGATCGATGCCGACGCTGAGACTGTTTCGAGCCGAGGGTGCGCCGCGGCTCGTCAGCGTCCACAAGCCGCTGACCACCATCGGGCGAGCGCCGGGCTCGGATCTGCTCATCGAGGGCGAGGGCGTGGAGCCGAGCCACGCGCAGATCGCCTTCGATGGCCGCGACTTCGTGATCGAAGAGCTGTCGAAGCTCGGGCTCATGTCGATCAACCAGAAGAGGAAGCGGCGCGCGCGGCTCGTGCACGGCGATCGCATCGGCTTCGGCGCGGTCGAGGTCGCCTTCTCGATGTTCGCCGAGGGGCTCCACAGCGCGGCATCGAGGACCGGCGCGGCCGCGGAGTCACCGGCCGACGCGGTCGCGACCGCGCTCGGCGTCCACGAGGTCGCGGGCGTTCGCAAGCTCTTCGGCTTCAGCGAGAAGCTCTTCGTCTTGCGTGATCTCGACACCCTGCTCGCGACCATGCTGGACGACGTCATCGAGCTCACGCATGCGCGCACCGGTCACATCCTCCTGCTCGAGTCGGCGCTCGCGACGGCGCACGACGCGGCTGACGGCGCGCAAGCTTCGGCCGAGCGCTGGGTGGTGCGCGCCGTGCGCAACGTCGACCGCACCGCGGCGCACGACACCGAGGGCCGCGTCTCCGACAGCATCGTGCAGCAGGTCCTCGCCACCGGGCGCCCCATCATCGTCTCGGACGCGCTGAACGACTCGACCTTCGGCAAGAGCGAGAGCGTCGTGAAGCTCCGGCTCTCGAGCGTGATGTGCGTGCCCCTCGTCGCCCAGGGCGCGACGTTCGGCGTGCTCTACCTCGGCAATGACCGCGTCAAAGAGCTGTTCCGCAAGCCGCAGCTCGATCTCCTCACCATCTTCGCGGCGCAGGCGTCCCTCATCCTGCAGAACGCGATGCTCCTCGCCGGTCTTCGAGAAGACAACGCAAAGCTCGAGACCGAGCTGCGCACGAAGCACTTCGGCGACATCATCGGGACCTCGCCCCCGATGCGCGAGCTCTATCGCAAGCTCGAGAAGGTGGCTGGCACCGACATCAGCGTCCTCATCACGGGCGAGACCGGCACGGGCAAAGAGCTCGTCGCGAGCGAGATCCATCGCCGAAGCCCTCGCGCGAAGGGGCCATTCGTCACGATCAACTGCGGGGCCATCCCCGAGAACCTCATCGAGAGCGAGCTCTTCGGGCACACGCGGGGCGCGTTCACGGGCGCGGTCGCCGATCGCGCCGGAAAGTTC
>SYFR01000209.1 GCA_005800325.1 Myxococcales bacterium
AACGCGGCGCTCTCCCAGCTGAGCTACTGGCCCGAACGAGCGCGCAGGGTAGTTCGCGGCCGGAGATCGTCAAGCTCTTTCGTCGGGTCGCCCCTGGCAGGCGGGAGGTCGTGCGGGGGATCGCGGCGGACGCGGTGGGGCGCGCGAGCGGGACTTCGAGCCGCCCGCGCACCGGAAGAGTCGTGATACATGACGGCCTCGTGGCCGACGCGAGCAATCCCCTAGCAAACGTCGAGAAATACCGGCCGATCCGCGAGCTCGGGCGCGGCGGCATGGGCGTCGTGTACCTGTGCGAGCACGCGGTCCTCGGCACGAAGATCGTGGTGAAGCTGCTCCACAAGGAGCTCGCGAGCCGGAAGCTGCTCGTCGAGCGGATGCGGCTCGAGGCGCAGGCGCTCGCGCTGTTGCGGCACCCGAACCTCGTGCGCGTGCACGACTTCGACAGGACGCCGGAGGGGCAGCCGTACTTCGTCATGGAGCATCTGCCGGGCACACCGCTCAAGGACTTCGTTCAGGAGCGTGGCGGCTCGCTGCCCGTCGCCGAGGCGCTGGCGTACGCGCGGCAGGCGCTCGAGGGGCTGGCGTACGCGCACGACCAGCAGCTCGTTCACCGGGACATCAAGCTCGACAACCTGTTCTTGTGCGACGCGGTCGGCGAGGACGGGCGGCGGCTCCTGAAGATCCTCGACTTTGGAGTCGCGAAGCTCTTGCAGGAGTCCGAGGGTGGCCCCGAGGCGCTCGCCAACCCGACGGGGACTGGCATGGTCGTGGGCACGCCGCGCTTCTTCGCGCCCGAGCAAGCGCGCGGGAAGAAGCTCGATCATCGGGCCGACCTCTACTCGATGGGGCTGTGCATCTTCGTGATGGTCGCGGGGCGCGGCCCGTTCGACGACTGCCGCACCCTCGTCGAGATCGCGAAGGCGCACGTCGCGCGCGTGCCGGACCCGCCGTCGAAGCTCGCGCGCCAGCCGATCCCCCGCGAGCTCGACGAGCTCGTGCTCGCGTGCGTGGCGAAGGACCCCGACGATCGCCCGCGCTCGGCACGCGAGGTCATCGAGCGGCTGCGGGCGATCGAGGCGCGCCTCGCTGGCGGCCCGAGTGCCTCCGTAGTCGGAGGTATCGCGAGCCAGAATACCGAGGCGATCTCCGAGGAGCTGTTGGCGTCGCTGAGCGCGCAGGCGCGGGCCGGCGAACCGCGAGCGCCCGGGGTCGGCGGTGCGGCGCCGTTCGGAGGGCAGCCAATTGCGGTGCAGCCGTATGCGGCACAGGCGCAACCTGCGGGGTATGCGGCACAGCCATGCGCAACACCGCAGTATGGGGCACCGCAGTATGCCGCGCAGGCGCAACCTGCGGGGTATGCGGCACAGCAGTACGCAACGCCGCAGTATGCGGCACCGCAGTATGCCGCGCAGCCGCAACCTGCGGGGTATGCGGCACAGCCGTACGCAACGCCGCAGTATGCGGCACCGCAGTATGCAACACCGCCGCAAACTGCCGGGTACGCGTCGCGCCACGCCGAGGGGACCGCCCAGGGTGCCGCCGGCGCTGGACTCCGCGGCGACGCGCAGGATGGCACGCTCGGCGCGACGAAGGTGGCCGCGCGGCCGCGAGGCAATTCCTGGGTGCTCCCCGTCGTAGTCGGCGTCTGCGTGGCGGTCGCCTCCGGCGTGGGCGTGGTCCTGTTCCTGAGGTAGCGAACGTGTTAGATAGGACTCAGGCGCGGACCGCTCGTCGGCCGCGACCCGGAGGAACATGTACGCTGGCCATGGCATTGGCGGCGGCACCGACAGGGCCGCACGTCGCAAGCGAGTCACCGCGCCCGAGCTGCGAGAGCGCAAGCGGGGCGAGCCGTTCACGATGGTGACGGCCTACGATTTCACGATGGCGCGCCTCCTCGACGAGGCGGGCATCGACGTGCTGCTGGTCGGCGATTCGCTCGGCATGGTCGTGCAGGGGCACGACACGACGCTGCCGGTGACGCTCGACGAGATCTGCTACCACACGCGCTGCGTCGCGCGCGGGGCGAGCTTCGCGCACGTGGTCGGCGACATGCCGTTCATGAGCTACCAAGTCTCGCCCGAGCAGGCGGTCGAGAGCGCGGGCAAGCTCGTGAAGGAAGGCTCTGCGAGCAGCGTGAAGCTCGAGGGCGGCGCGGACGTGGCGCCGCACGTCGCGCGGATCGTGCGCGCGGGGATCCCGGTGATGGGACACGACGGCCTCACGCCGCAGTCGGTGCACGCGCTCGGCGGCTTCAAGGTGCAGGGCAAGACGAAGAGCGCCGCCCAGCGCATCATCGACGACGCGCTCGCGCTCGAGGAAGCAGGCGCGTATGCGGTCGTGCTCGAGGCGATCCCCGCCGACGTCGCGGCGCGCGTGACGGACGCGCTCACGATCCCGACGATCGGCATCGGGGCCGGGCCGAGCTGCGATGGGCAAGTGCTCGTCTGCTACGATTTACTCGGCATGAATCTCGGGCACACGCCGAAGTTCGCCAAGGCCTTCGCCGACGTGGGCGAGCGCGTGCGCGACGCCGCCAAGAGCTTCGCGTCCGCGGTGCGCGAGCGGAGCTTTCCGGCTCCCGAGCACTGCTACGCGGGCGAGGTCGCCGCCAAGGCCAAGCTCGTCGCGCTCTGACGCAACGGCGCTGTCTCACGAGGCGTGCGCGGCTCGCGGTCTTTGGCGAGCGATCGAGTGGGCATTCGGCAGGACCGCTCGCCGCTTACGAGGCGCGCGTGCCGGAGCTCCGCGTCGTGGCGAGCCGCAGGACGAGCTCGCCCAGGAACAAGCCGAGCAGCACGACGGCGATCTGCGGCGACACGTCGACGCGCCGGCTCGCGCCGCCGAGCGACTCGGCAGGACGACGCTGGGAGACGGCGCGCGGGACCGCGAGGATCTCCGCCTCGTCGGCAGCGGCGACGCGAACGGACTTCCTGCCGCCCACGGTCACCTCGAGCCGCCCAAGCGTATCCGGCTCGAGCCGCGAGCCCTCGTGACTCTTGCTCACCACGACCGGGATGGCGGCTCCGAGCCTCGGCGTCCGCACGGCCGAGACCTCCGCTTCGCCTGCGAACGTCCAGGGTGTACCGACGGTCGCGCGCACCGCGCCTCGACTCGCGCGCGCAGCCGAGGCCGCCCGATCGAGCAGCGCGATGAACCCGGGCCGCAGCGCGAGATCGCTCTCGTGCGTGCTGAAGGGCAAGGTCACCGTGAGCGCGAGCCCACGCCCGATGCGGCGCTCGACGACGAGCGGCTGATCGTCCTCCCACCGCGCCAGGGTTCGCACGTCGGAGTTGGCCTCGAGCTCGAGCAGCGCGCGTCCACGGGGAGCGAGCTCCGCCATTCCATCTTCGGCGCTGGCGAAGATCGCGTCGTGGTCTGCCTTCATGCCGCGCGACGCGGTCGTCTTCCAGCGCACGAGCCCCGGCAGCATCGGAGCGTAGCCCGAGCCGAGTGGAGCCGCGGCGGCTCGCGGCCCGAGCGTCAACAGCATCACGCCGCCCTGCTCGAGCCATGCTCCGAGCTCGCGTCGCTCGCGCGGCGTGAAACCGGGCACGTCGTCCGCGATGAGGAGCGCGAGGCCCTCGAGCTCTCCGCGTAGCGTTGGCACCGCGTCGAGCGGCATGACCACGAGCCCGGCGCCGAGCGCATGCAAGGCTTGCTCTGCGATCGGCACGCCGCCGGTCGCGAGTCGGTCGGCCTGCGTGTCCGACAAGACGCCGACGGTGAGCTGTGCACCGGCGCCGAGCACGGGTGCCTCGTCGTTGCTGGGGAGATCGTCCTTGCCCTCGAGCACGGCGTAAAGCGCGCGCTCACCGAGGGATGCGAGCGCCGCATCGGACAACGTGATCGCGAGGTCGCGCGCAGGCTCGTCGAGCGACAGGCGCACGCTCCCGAGCTCGCTCGTTCCGTCGAGGAGGACGAGGCGACGCCCCGCGATGGTGCGGAACTCGGGCGAGCGCTCGGTCGCTTTGGAGGATGCCGAGGCCGGGGCATCGACCGTGGCTCGCGAGTCGATGCCCGCTTCATCGAAGGCCTTGCCGCTGCAAGCCACGCGGACCGTCACGGCGGCGCCGCGGCGACTTGCCTCGATGACGCCGCAGTCGTCGAGGGGACGCGCGAGCTCCTCGAGCGGTGTCCAGAGCGCGATGCCCTCGGGGACGTCGAGCGCCTCCGGAGAGCCCGAGCCTCCGGCGAGATCGCTCAGCACGACGACGCGCTTGTCGACATGCGCGAGCCCGCCCACGAGCTCGCTCGCGAGGTGCACGGCGCCGTCGAGATCCGTGCCCCGATCGCTCGGCGTCACGGCATCGAGGGCGGCGCGCCCGAGCTCGAGCTCACTCGTCGCGGCGAGCACGACACGCGCGGGCCGCCCGGCGAGGACGAGCGCCACGACGTCGCCCTTCTCGACGCCGTCCAATAACTCCTTGGCACCGCTCTTGGCTCGCGCGAAGCGGGTCGTCGAGGTACCTGGCAGCGCGGCGCGCATGCTGTGCGAGTCGTCGAGGACGATCGCGAGGGCGAGGCTTGCGCCCTTGTTTCTCGCGAGCGAGAGCTGGTTGCAGCTCAAGAACGGGGTGGCGCCGAGCACGGCGAGCGCGAGC
>SYFR01000210.1 GCA_005800325.1 Myxococcales bacterium
CGAGCAGATCGTCGACGAGGCGACCGGCACGATCGAGCGCGCGGTCGATGGCCGCGAGGTGCGCGCGCCGCGCCCGCTGCGGGGCGGTCATCGGCGCCGCCATCCCCTTGGCGGGCGCACCCGCGGTCGCCGCAGCCTCGGCCGCCAGCTCGCGCGCGAGGCCCTCGCCGAGCAAGCCCGCGGCCAGCCGGATCGTCCCGTGGTGCACGCGCAGATCGTGCGCCACGGTGTAGAGGACGTTGGTATCGAGCCGGCGCTCGGCCTCGGCGACGACCGTCAAGGCGAGCGCCTCGAGCAGCGCCGTGTCTTCTTCGCGCCAGTCGCGCGGGACGACGTCGCATACGCACAGGCTCCCGAGGCACACGCCGCTCGCCACGGTGAGCGGCACGCCGAGGTAAGCGACGATGCCGAGCTCGGTCACCGACCCAAGGCCGCTGAGCAGCGGGTCGCGGCGGGCGTCGCGGCACGCGAGCGGCGCCCGGCGCGCGACGACGTGCTTGCAGAACGAGTAGGAGAGCGGCGCCTCGCGCGTCACGTCGTAAGGCGCGGGCAGTCCTTCCTCCGCCAGAAAGAACTCCCGCGTGTCGTCCACCAGCACCACCACGGCGATGGGCACGCGGAGCCTGTCCCTCATCAAGCGCGTGACCCGCGCGAGGCTCGGCGCCGCGCTGTCGAAGAACCCCGTCGCACGCAGCGTCGCCAACCGTGCCGGCGCCGCGAGCGCGCGATCGATCTCAGCTTCGTTCATTCACCCTCCCCCTGAGCGAGCCATCGCTCAACCTACCTAGACGCACGTGCGCGGACGTCCAACCGCACGCGCGCCGCACAGCTCCGCACCCTAGACCCACGTGCGCGGACGTCCAACGGTGACGCCGAGGTAACGAGACGCGCACCTCGGATCGGGGTGACCCGCGACACGCCGACTCCCGCCACTTTGCCGATCGCGAGCGCCCATTCCATAGTCCGTTTCCCGAAGAGCCGCCAATGCCAAAAGACGCCCGCCCCCTCCCCCAGAAACCGACCGCGGCCGGCACCTTGGTGTCGGTGCGCCCGACGACGCTGCTCGAGGCGCTCGAGGGGCTCGCTCCGCGCGTGCGGGTGTTGTCGCTCGACTGCTTCGACACGCTGCTCTGGCGCCGGACGGCGACGCCGGTCGACGTGTTCTACGACCTGCAGCACGCGGCGCCGTTCGCGGCCCTTGGCTATCACCCGCAGCTCCGCGCTACGACCGAGGCGACGGCGCGCGGCCTGAAGAAGCTCGTGCATGGCGACGGCGAGGTCACGCTACCGGCGATCTACCGCGCCGGTTTTCCCGAGCTCGGTGACGCCGACGTGGCGGCGCTCGAAGAAGCGGAGCTCTCCGCCGAGATCGACGCCTGCTACGCGCATCCCTCGACCGTGGCGCTGATCCGCGCGGCGCGCGCTCGCGGTCTGCGCATCGTGATCGTGAGCGACACGTATTTGCGCGAGTCGCAGCTGCGGCGCCTGCTCGCGGCGACGGTGCCGGCCGACGTGTACGCCGCCATCGAGCAGGTCTTCTGCTCGTGCGAGCACGGCAAATCGAAGTCCGACGGTCTCTTCAAGGTCGTCGTCCCTCGGCTCGGCGTGCCGCCGCAGGAGATCGCGCACGTCGGGGACAACCTCCGCGCCGACGGGCACGCCGCGGCCGCGCTCGGGCTCCACGCGCTTCACCTGCGCCAGCACGACGAGCGGTTCGAGGAGATCTCGCGCCTCGGCGGCACGGCCGCGAGCCTCTTCGATCCGGACGTCC
This sequence comes from Myxococcales bacterium, assembly GCA_005800325.1. Classification (GTDB taxonomy): domain Bacteria; phylum Myxococcota_A; class Polyangia; order Polyangiales; family Polyangiaceae; genus SYFR01. The sequence continues at coordinate 1,772 of SYFR01000210.1, forward strand.
GCGCCCGCCGTCCCCTCTACAGTCCCTTCCGCGGCGTCGTCGCCACCGCCGAGGAAGCTCAGGATCCCGCGTATTATCTCGGCTACGGCGGCGCGGGGCCGATCCTCTATCCCTTCGCGCGCTTCCTCCTCGACGAGCTCGAGGGGCTCGTGAGTCAGGGCAAGCGCGTCAAGCCCGTGTTTCTCATGCGCGACGCCTTCCTCCCGCTCGAAATCTGCAACGCGCTCAGCGGGCGCGAGGTCGGCCGCGAGGTCGCCCTCAGCCGCTTCGCCTCGTTCGCCGCGTCCTTCCGCGGACCGAGCGACGTGGACCGCTACCTCGCCCGCTTCGCCGGTAGCGGGCGCTTCGACGATCTTTCCCGGCAGCTCTTGCTTTCGCCAGGAACGGCAGCGACGGTGGCCAAGCTCGCGCGCCGCAGCGCCAACCCCGCGGTCGCCTACGCGCGAGAGGTCAAGGCCCCGGACGTGCTGCGCGAGATCGTCCGTCGCTCGAGCGCCTATCGCCAGCGGCTCTACCGCTACCTCGAGGCGAAGGTCGGGCTCGAGCGCGGGGACACGCTCGTCCTCGTCGACCTCGGCTACGAGGGCACGACCCAGCGCCAGCTCGCGCGCATCTTCGAAGACGAGCTCGGGGTCGAGGTCGTGGGCCGCTACCTCATCGTGTCCCGCACGCCCGGCTGGCAAGAGGCGCGCCGCGGGCTCATCGATCCGTCGAACACCGACGATCGCGCGATCGCCGGCATGTTGCGCTACATCGCCCTCCTCGAGATGATCTGCACCAAGCCTGACCGCAGCGTCGTCGACTACAGCGATGGCGGCGAGCCGATCTACGCCGAGCACGTCGTGGCGCAGGCGCAGTTCGAGCGCATGCGTCCGGTGCAAGAGCACGCGATCGGCTTCGCCAAGCACGCGGAGGCGTTCTTCACGGCGGTGGGAAAGAAGCCCAAGCCCGAAGAGCTCAGGATGGCCGCGCTCGGCGCCCTCGGGCGGCTCCTCTTTCTGCCGAGCGAGAGCGACCTCCGGCACTTGAGCACGGTCGAGTTCGACATGAACCTCGCGACGACGGACACGTTCGACCTCTTCGATTGCGACAAGGGCCTCGAGGGGCTGCGCCGGCGCGGCATGTTCTTCATGGAGCAGAACCTCGAGACGCTTCGCACCAACTACCCCGCCGAGCTGCGCCACGCCGGCCTCGAGCTCTCGCTCGCGCTCATGAGCCAGCACCGGTATTCGCTCGACTTCAATCAGACCGATCTAACCTTGCGCGAGGAACGCGTCTCCGTCGTGCTGGCCAAGGGCGGCCAGACCTCGGTCGTGGAGCTCGCCGCACGCGCTACCCACGACGGCTACTTTGCGCTCATCGTCCCGGTCGGCGCCTGCGAATACGACCTCGCGATCGTGTTCGGCGCGCGCTACGCGATGGTGCAGGTCGACGGCGCGCAGCTCATCCCCACCTCCGCGCTCTTCTCCAGTCGCGAGCACACCGCGACCGAGGATCTGTCGGCGATGAGCGCGCTCGACGGCATGGTGCAGCTCGAGCCCGGCGTGTTCTCGTGCCCGAGCAGGGACGGAGCCCTCGTCCTTCGGCCGCGCACCACGAGCCAAGACCGCGACGCGCGCTATGCGTGCCGCGTCGTGTTTCGCCCGCTCGCCGCGCGTGACGCGTCGCAGCCGGTGAGCGCACGGCAATAGCGGCGCGATCGCTTCGGCATGCGGGACCGCTCAGCCGCTCGCGCGCGTCCTCGGCGAGGCTAGGCTCAGGGCATGAGCCCCTACCGCGGTCGCTTCGCGCCCTCGCCGACGGGACGCATCCACCTCGGCACCGCGCGCACCGCGCTCGTGGCTTGGCTCAGGGCGCGCGCGAGCGGCGGAGCGTTCGTCCTACGGCTCGAAGATCTCGACCGACCGCGCGTCGTGCCGGGCGCGGCGGCGGCACTCTCTGCCGATCTCCGCTGGCTCGGGCTCGACTGGGACGAAGGCCCCGACGTCGGCGGCCGCTTCGCCCCCTACGTGCAGAGCGAGCGCACCGAGCGCTATCGCGCCGCGCTCATGACGCTGCGCGACCGCGGCCACGTGTATCCGTGCACTTGCTCGCGCAAGGAGATCGCCGAGATCGCGAGCGCACCGCACGACGGCGCAGGGCCCCTCTACCCGGGCACCTGCCGCGCCGGCCCCACGCGCCCCGAGCGCCCCGCCGCCTTTCGCTTTGCTCTCGACGAGCCGCCGCGCTTCGTCGACGTCGGCAAGGGTCCCTCGCCACCCGGCCTCGGAGCGGGCGACTTCGTGGTGGCGCGCGCCGACGGCGGGCTCTCCTACCAGCTCGCGGTCGTGGTGGACGACGCGGCCATGCGGATCACCGAGGTCGTGCGCGGGGACGATCTCTTCGACTCGACCCCGCAGCAGCTCGCGCTCTACCGCGCGCTCGATCTCGAAGCGCCATCGTTTCTCCACGTGCCGCTGGTGCTCGGCCCCGACGGCGCGCGGCTCGCGAAGAGGCACGGCGCCGTATCCATCCACGAGCTGCGCGAGCGCGGCCACGAGCCGTCCGAGCTCGTCGGCTGGCTCGCCCATGGCCTCGGCCTCGTCGACGCGGGGACACGCGCAACGCCGGCGAGCCTCGTGGCGCGAGCGCAGGATGTGACTTTTTCCGGCCCGCCATTGCGGCTCGAGCCCGACGCGCTCATGACCCCATTCGGCAGCTCGGGACACGAATGAGCCGCGCGTGTCGCGAGTCGCCCTAACTCCTGGACGCCCGAATCGCTGGCCAAGGGCGCGAAACCGAAACTACCATCGGGCCCCTACGATCCGCAGGCGGAGGCCCCATGTCGCTCGAGTGTTCGCTCGCCAACAAGAAGTGCGTCCCGTGCCACGGCGGGGTCCCGCCGCTCGCCGACGAGCGCGTCCACGAGCTGCTCCTCGAGCTAGGCGGCGGCTGGCAGCTCAACGCCGCCAAGCACCTCGAGCGCGTTTATGCGTTCCCCGATTTCGCCGGGGCGCTCGCGTTCGCCAACCGCGCGGGCGCGATCGCCGAAGAAGAGGGCCACCACCCCGAGCTCCACGTCGCGTGGGGAGCGTGCCGGGTCGAGCTCTACACCTACGCAATCGACGGTCTCGCCGAGAGCGACTTCTTCCTGGCCGCGAAGATTTCCCGCGTCGTCGAACGCTGAGCCGAGTCAGTGCGCCTGCCCGTGGCGACGCGCGGCAAGCTGCGGCGGCTCGACGATCGCGTCGCGCACCGACGCGAGCCCGGCGTAGGGCAAGAGCTCGATGCCGCCCGTGCGCGGCCGCACGCCGAGCGACACGAACAGCCGCGCGAGCTCGACCGGCCTGCCCGCCTGGCCGTGCTCGTCGACGAGCGTGCGCGTGACGGGCGAGCCGAGGCGACGATCGATCGCCGCGACGACGCGCTCGAGCGACCAGAAGCGCGTCGCGTTGCCGCCCTCGGCCACGACCGCTCGCAGGCCATCCTCGAGCCCGACGGCACCGTCGCTCGCCTCCCGCGCGCGCACATCGGCGAGCATCGACACGATGGCGCCGCCCCAGTACATCCCGCTGCGGCTCTCGGCGCGAAACATCCCGGTGCGCTCGACCGCGTCGAGGCCCTGCCACATGTCGCGCGCGAACTCGCTCCACACGCTCTCCTTCGTCTGCCAGCCGGCGCGCGCCCGGATGATCGGCTCGAAGTACGTGGCGAGGCCCTCGTCGAGCCAGCGCGCGTCTTTTTGCACCGAGGGGAAGCCGAGATGAAACAGCTCGTGAACCAAGATCCAGTCGCGATAGAGCGCCGCGGTCTCGGCGAGCTCCCCCACCTCGAGGAGGACCGACGCGCCGCCCGTCGCGACGACCCGGCCGTGCACGACCTCGCGCTCCCCGGCTCTCGGGATCACCACGACGAGCGCGCGATCGACCGGAAATCCTCGGTAGAACTCCGTCACGGCCTCGGTCGCGTCGCGTAGCCACCGGAGCCGCGAGGGGCCGTCCGTGACGAGCGACCCCGGCAGCGTCGCGACGGTCACCTCGCTCATCGCGGGCGATGGCGGCGCCTCGACCGGGCGCGCGCGCACGGAGCGCTCCTCGAGCGCGAGCGGTCCCGGCACGAGGATGCGCTCGACCGCGAAGCGACCGAACACCGCGTACGTCGCAAACGGCACCTCCTCGGCGAGCAGCCGATAGCCCCCGCCGCGGCTCGTGAGCCCGGTCGCGAACGCCGAGCCCGGCGGCACCGCGATCTCGAGCGTCAAGACCGCGCCCTTGAGGCCCGACGGTCGCAAAATCGCGGTCCCGAGCGGCGCGAGGTACGCCTCACCGCTCGCGAGGGCGACATCGACGCTGTCGTGGACGCGCGCAGCCTCCGCGAGCGCCACGCGGTAGCGAACCTCGCTGCCGCCGGGAAACGCGGCACCGTTCGGCGCGGCCTCACCGACGCTCGACACCGTGCGCACGAACGGCGCGACGCGAGGGTCCGTCGCGACGAAGGCGTCGGCCGCGGAATCGCAGCGCGCGTGCACGTCGAGGTGGGCGTCCTCGCCGGGGCTGAACGCGATCGCGTAGTGGCACGACGCCGGCGGCGCCGCCTTGGACAGCGCGGCCTCTTGCGTCGCCCCCGGTCGTGGCGCATCGCTCGGGCGCGTGCTCGCACCCGCTGCGCAGCCGAGGTGCGCGAGCGCGAGGAACGCGACGGGGAGCCTCACCCGATCAATGTAGCGCCCCGCGCGGCGCGACGCCGGGCGAGGCTCCACGAAGGTTGACGAGGCAAGCTCGTGCGGCCAGGCCGGCTGCGAGCGACTTGCTCTCGTCGAACCTTGGACACCACCATATGCCTCGCGGAGACATTGATGCCGGTGTGTGCGGTGTCGATGTTCCAGATCTCTTTGGTCATAGGCGCCGAGCCATAGTGCCCTGGTGCGTAAGACCGAGGGATAGCTGCCTCGAGAATTCGCCTTTGGCGCACGCCGATCCCCACGTAGAACGCACTCTGGAGCGAAGGGGATGACAGAGTGACCCAGCACGTCAACGTAGCGATCGTCGGCACAGGCTTCTCGGGGCTCGGCGCCGCGATTCGCATGAAGCAAGAGGGCCGCACCGACTTCGTGCTGTTCGAGCGCGCGAGCGACGTCGGCGGCGTGTGGCGCGACAACACCTACCCGGGCTGCGCCTGCGACGTCGAGTCGCACCTCTACTGCTTCTCGTTCTTTCCGAACCCGAGCTGGAGTCACGCGTACTCCGGGCAGCGGGAGATCTGGGACTACCTGCGCCGCGCGACCGACCACTTCGAGCTGCGCCCGTTCATCCGCTTCGGTCACGACGTGCGCGAGGCCGCCTGGGACGCGCACGCGCAAAAGTGGCGACTCGAGACCTCGCACGGAGCCTTCACCGCCAACGTGCTCGTCTCCGCGGTCGGCGCGCTGAGCGAGCCGAAAACCCCGCAACTCCCGGGCATCGAGCGCTTTCTGGGCCGCATCTTCCACTCCGCGCGCTGGGACCACGACTACGACCTCACGAACAAGCGCGTCGGCGTCCTCGGCACGGGCGCGTCCGCGATCCAGTTCATCCCGAAGATCCAGCCCGAGGTCTCGGAGCTCGTCGTGTTCCAGCGCACGCCGCCGTGGATCTTGCCGCGCAACGACGTGGCCTTCGACGCCGCCGCGCGCGAGCGACATGAAGCGTCCGGGCTCGCCCGCGCCGTCACCCGCAGCGCGATCTACCTGAAGCGCGAGCTCCTCGGCACGGTGTTCTTCGAGCCGCGCCTGGCGGCCCTCGGCGAGCGCCTCGCCGTGCGGCACCTCGAGAGCGTCGTCGCCGATCGGGGGCTGCGCGCGAAGCTCACGCCGAGCTACCGCATGGGCTGCAAGCGCATCCTCGTGAGCGACGACTACTACCCCGCCGTCGGGCAGCCGAACGTCGTCGTCGAGACCGCGCCCATCGTCGCAGTCCGCGAGCGCGACGTCGTGACCGAAGGCGGCGCCGTGCACGCCCTCGACGCGCTCATCCTCGGCACCGGCTTCGACG
>SYFR01000211.1 GCA_005800325.1 Myxococcales bacterium
AGCGCCGCGAAGTCCTCGCGCTCGAGCAGCGCACGCGGCAGGCTGCGCCGTGCGACCGGGCTCGCCGCTACCGCCATCGACGCGAGGGCCCAGGCGCCGACGGTTGCCACGACGGCGAGCGGCCGCTTCATCGCAAAGAGAGCCGCCGGCGTGCCGCCCATCGCGCGCGCATCGAACCACGTAGGCGCCCGAGGTGCCAACTCCGGCGGCCTCGCGGGTTGCGTCGCGGGCTCCGGACGTGTCGTGGGTCAAGGTCGCGGTCCGTCGCGCGCTCGGCGAGCGCAGGCGAGGGTGAAGGGCGGCGCCGAGCTGAAGGGATGCCCGTGCCGTGGGCCGGATGCGTCGGCGCTCGAGCCTCGAGCTTTCGGCTGAGCTGCCATCGCCGCCACATCGCGTACGCCGCGGGCAAGACGAGCATCGAGAGGGCCATCGAGGACGCGAGCCCGCCGACGACGGGCGCCGCGGTTCGCGCCGAGACGTCCGCCCCCGCGCCGCTCTCGAGCATCAGCGGCATGAGGCCGAGCACGGTCGTCGCCGCGGTCATCACCATCGGACGCGCGTTGCGGGTCGCGCCCGCGACGACCGCGTCGTCCACGTCGGCGGCGCTTCGGATCTGCCTCGCTCGCGCGGCGCCTGCGTACGCCTCGTCGAGATAGACGACGATCACGATCCCGGTCTGCGCCGCCACGCCGAACACCGCGACGAGCCCCACCCACGCTGCCGTCGAGAGATTGTAGTCGAGCGCGCTCAGCAGCCACACCGCGCCGACGGCGGCGAACGGGATGCTCAACAGCACGAGCGACGTCTGCGCTGCCCCCCGGAGCGCGAGAAAGATGAGGAGGGCGATGAGCGCGAGGGTCAGCGGCACGAGCGTGTGCAAGCGCGCCGTCGTCTCGGCCATCTGCTCGTATTGCCCAGTCCACTCGAGCCGATAGCCGTCCGGCACTGCGAGGCGCTCGCCGACGAGGGCCTTGGCCTCTTCGACCCAGCCGCCGAGGTCGCGCGCCGAAGTATCGACGTCCGCGAACACGTAGCCGGCGAGGACCCCGTTCTCGTTCTTGAGCATCGGCGGCCCCGTCGCGACGCGCACGTCCGCGACCATGCCGAGCGTCACGAGCGCGCTCCTGCCGAGCCACGGCGTACCAAGACCGAGCGCCTCGCCCGCGGGCTCGCTCACTTCACCGCCGGTGCGGAGCGGCACCGGCAAGAGCAGCTCGCGCAGCGCCGCCGGATCGGATCTGAAGTCCGGCGCGTACCGCACGTTGACCGAGAACCGCGCGCGCCCGCGCACCACTGTGGACACGGGCACGCCGCCCACCGCGGCCTCCACCGCCTCGAGCACGTCGCGCACCGACAGGCCGTACCGCGCGAGCGCCCCGCGATCGGGCACCACGTCGAGGGTCTCGCGCCCGCTCTGGCGCTCGGCGAAGGCGCTGCGCGTCCCGGGCACCAGGCGCAGCAGCCCGGCGAGCTCGAGCGACAGCCGCTCGATCTCGGACGACTCGGCGCCCAGCACCTTGATGCCCGCGGGCGTGCGCACGCCGGTCGTGAGCATGTCGATGCGCGTCCGGATCGGCGGGGCGATCGAGACCTCGTAGCCCGGCATCGCGACGGCGCGGGACAGCTCGCGCGTCAGCTCGTCGAGCGTGTGCGCGCGCTGCTCGGGCCACCCGCGCCGGAGCACCGCCGTCAGCCACTCGGGCATCGCTCCGCGCAGCCACGCCGGTAGCCACGCGGGCGCGTTTGTGTGCCACCGCCGATGAAACGACTTGGGCCACGCCGACCGTGGCTTCAGCGTGACGACGCTCTCGATCATGTCGAGCTGCGCCGGATCGGTGGCGGTGTCGGCGCGCCCCGATTTTCCGTGCACCGAGGCCACCTCGGGCAGGCTCATGAGCGCGGCGTGCTGCGAGCGGAGCGCGCGGCGCGACTCCTCGATCGAGATCCCCGCGAAAGTGGTCGGCATCACCAAGAGCGACCCTTCGTCGAGCGGCGGCATGAACTCCGAGCCGAGCCGGAGCGCGACCGGGATCGTCGCGACGACGAGGGCCGCGGAGACGGCGGTGACCGCCACGCTGTGCCTCACGGCGAACCGCACCGCGGGCCCGACGGCGCGCGCGAGCACGCGGCTCGTCGGGTTCTCGCTCTCCTTGCGAATGCGCCCTCGCATGAGAAAAATCATGAGCGGCGGCACGACGGTGATGGAGAGGATCGCCGCCGCGAGCATGGCAAATGTCTTCGTATACGCGAGCGGCGCGAACAGTCGCTTGCTCTGCCCGGTGAGCGCGAAGATCGGCAAGAACGCGACCGCGATGAGCAACAGCGAGAAGAAGATCGGCCGCCCCACCTCCTTGCATGCGCTCACGATCAGCTCGCGGCGGACGCCGTCGTCGCGAACGAGAGCGCGGGGCGCCGCGGCGAGCTTCAGGTGCGCGTTCTCGACCAGCACGATGGCGGCGTCCGCGAGCTCGCCGACGGCGATGGCGAGCCCCGCGAGCGACATGATGTTCGCCGAGAGCCCGAGGGCGCGGAGGGCGATGAACGACGCGAGCGCCGAGAGCGGCAGCACGACGAGCGCGACCAGGGCCGAGCGAACCTGAAAGAGAAAGACGAGGCAGATCAGCGCCACGACGACGCCCTCCTCGATGAGCGTCCGCGTGAGGGTGCGGATCGAGCCGCGGATGAGCTCGGACCGATCGTAGGTGGCGGCGACGCGGATCCCGCGCGGAAGCCGCAGCTCCGCGAGCACGCGCTTGACGGCGTCGATGACGTCGAGGGCGTTGGCGCCCGAGCGCATGAGGACGATGCCGCCGACGGCCTCGCCCCGCGCGTCGAGATCCGTGGCGCCGCGGCGCGGCTCGGGTCCGAACTGCACGCGGGCCACGTCGCCGAGCCGGACGGGTGTGCCGCCGCCGCCGACGGTGACCACGCTCGCCTCGAAGTCCGCGAGGGTCTTCACGTAGCCTCGGCCCCGCAGCATGTACTCGCGCCCGCCGAGCTCGATCACCCGCGCGCCGACCTCCGCGCTCGCGTCCCGCACCGCGCGCGTCACGTCATGGACGGAGACGCCGTACGCGGCGAGGCGGAGCGGATCGAGGACGATCTGGAACTCTCGCTCGAAGCCGCCCACCGAGGCCACCTCCGCGACGTCCGCCGCGGCCTCGAGCGCCGGCCGCACGGTGAAGTCCTGCAGCTCGCGCAGCTCCGCCAGATCGAGCTCTCCCGTCTCGTCCTCGAGCACGTACTGGTAC
>SYFR01000212.1 GCA_005800325.1 Myxococcales bacterium
CTTCCGCAGGGCCGCAGTCGTCTTGCCCACGCGAAACGCGCCTTCGAAGTCGATGAGCCGGGTCTGGTCGAGAATGAATTCCACCGTCGCGCCACGCCAGACCATGCGGTCTTCGCGCTCCATCCGCGCGACGGCCTCGAGGAATGCCGGGTCCCAGTGCCAGCGGAGGCGGCCATCGGGGCCCACTCGGAGGTTCTTCTTGAGCCCCGTGAGATCGCGCGGCCGCGTGCGGTGGGGGAGGTAACTTGCGACCGCGTCCGCCGCAGCGTCGAGAGTCGCGAAGCCGTCGGGGTGCGCGCGCATGAAGTCCACGATGCGCTTCACGCCAGCCGGCTCGAGCTTCGGCGCAATGTCGACGAGCACGACCGCCGACACCTGAAGGCCGAGCGCACCGACGGCCATGAGGGAGGTGCTGCCTCCGAGGGACGCGCCCACGAGCGAAGGCGTGCGTCGCAAGGCGCGAGCGATCGCCACGAGATCGCGCGCGAACCACTCGAGGTCGTAGCGCTTCTCTGGGTCCCACTCACTCTCGCCGTGCCCGCGCGCATCGAGACAAACCGCACGGTAGCCAGCCCGTGCGAGGCGCATCGCGGTGTCACCCCACGCGTGGCGCGTCTGTCCTCCGCCGTGAAGCATGAGGACCGGCGGCGCGTCGAGCGGCCCCATGGCATCGGCGGCGATGCGCAGACCCTCATGGCCCACGAGGGAAAGGTGCTCGGGCTTCAACGTCGGGGCCTCGACCCTAGTGCCTTGATTCACGAGAATCGAGGATCAAAGAGCAGCGCATCCCAAAGTCGCTCGCGAGCGCGGTGCCGCTCGCGGGGCGTCGCGTGGCGCCGGCCCGCAGCGGCGGACGGTTCGTAAAAAAACCGGCCAGCCGGTCGAAGTTGATGGTGCGACTGCAGGATGCTGGATACAGTCTAGCGACGAGGTGAGGCCCATGTTCAGTCGTCTTTCGTGCGTGCTCGGCGTGGTCGTTGCGGCGGGCGGAGTCTTTGGCTGCTCGGCCGAATCACTGTCTGCGATCCAGGAATCGATCGCCCACTCCCCGCAGCCGATCGTGAACGGCCAGCCCACGAACGGCGACCCGGCGACGGTGTACATCGACCTCGGCGGCGGAAGCTGCACCGGCACGCTCGTGTCGCCTCGCGTCGTGCTCACCGCCTGCCACTGCATGGAGGGCGTCTACGGCGGGGTCTCGGTGTTCTTCGGGAGCGACGCTTCCGGCCCGGGCAAGTGGATCGACTCCGTGCACCACGAGGTGCTGCCGAACTCGCAGTGCGTTGGCGATGGCGATCTCGCGATGATCACGCTCGCGCAAGACGGACCGACGACGCCGATCCCGATGAACTCGCACGACTTGACGCCGCACATCGGCGAGACGGTACGCATCGTAGGCTTCGGCGTGACGGGCGAGTACGAGAGCGATTCCGGCTCGAAGCGCGGCGGCACCACGGTGCTCGACAGCGTGGAGCATGGACTCATGTACTCGGGTGGCGAGGGGTCATCGACCTGTTACGGGGATTCCGGCGGGCCGAACTTCATGACCATCAACGGCGTGGAGCACGTCGTGGCAGCGACCTCGTTCGGCACGACCGAGTGCGGGCAACCATGGGACGGCGCGGCGACGACGAACACGTACATCGCGTGGCTCACCGGGTACGTCGATGAGCACGACCCGGGTAGTTGCGAACCCGACGGACGCTGCGTGCCCGGCTGTCCTGGTGGCGATCCGGACTGCGCGTGCAAGGCCGACGGAGCGTGCACGGCGGCGTGCCCGAACCTCGCCAGCGATCCAGACTGCGCGGGCTGCCTCGGCGGCGACACGTGTCGACTCGACTGCCCCGCCCTCGACTCCGATTGCTGCGCAGCGAATGGCGAGTGCCACGTCGCGTGCGGCATGACCGATCCCGATTGCACGCCGAGCGACGTGCCGCCCGGCGATCCGGGGGACGACCCGGCCGCACCGCCGAGCGACGATGGCCTCGAAAACGGCGATGACGGCGAGGTCGATGCGTACGACAACGCGGGGCTGCTCGGCGTGGTCGCGTGCACCGTAGGAGCGCCGGGCCTGCGTGCGCCGCGTGCAGATGCTTGGGGGCTGATTTTCGGCGCATTCGCCGTCGCGTCGGTGGCGACGCGAAGACGGGCCGGGGCGCCTTGAGCGCTGCTTCGCTTTGAGCGCTGCTTCGGCTTGAGCGCTATTTCGGGAGCCCGGCGTCGACCCACTGTTCGATGAGGGCGATCTCGCTCGGCGCCACGCAGTCGAAGCAGTTCTTGGGCATCGAGCCGTCTTTGATTCGCACGATTGTGCACGCGCCCTTGGTCAGCCCATCGCAGTACACGGAGGGTTTCGGGAAATCGTCGTAGATTTCGACGTTGAGCGCGCCCGAGCCCGCCGCGGCCGAGTGGCAATTCGACTGCCCGCAGCGGCTCGTGAAGATCGGGCGAATGTCGTCCGTGTACGTCGGCGCGCAGATGAGCTCCGCCGCGCAGTCGGAGTCGTCGCAATCGACGGCTCCGTCACCGTCCTCGTCGACGGTGGTAGCGCAGAGCTCGGGGCAGCCGCTGTCGGGCGTGAAGCAATCCGCGTCGTCGCAGTCGAGCGCGCCGTCGGCATCCTCATCGTTTCCGCCGCTGCACCGCTCGGCGCAGTTGCCGCCCGCGACCCAGCAGTCGGAGTCGGCGCAATCGGACGTCGAGTCGCCGTCTTCGTCATCCGGCGACTCGCACACCTCAGGGCAGCCGGCCTCCGGTGTCCAGCAGTCGGAGTCGGCGCACCCGATGTCGCCGTCGGCGTCCTCGTCGTCCGTGCCATCGCATACCTCGGCGCACGCGCCGTTCGAGCGCCAGCACGCCGGATCCGCGCAGTCGCCGAGGCCGTTCTCGTCCTCGTCTCCGGCGACGAAGCAGAGCTCCAATGGCGGGTCGCCGCAGCTAGCGGACGAAGCCGCGGCGAGAACTGCGGAACACCAAGCGAGCGCGGCGGACCGAAGGACGGAAGGCATGGCGCGGAAGCATACCGCGGATCGCGCGTCGCCTCACGTTCGCCACGTCGTCCCAAGAAGAGTGGCCCAAGAAGAGTGGCCAAGCCAATCGAAGCGCTCCGTATCGGCGCCCCGTATTGGCAACGAGCAGTGCGAAGGGGGGGACTTGAACCCCCACGGTGTTACCCGCTAGCACCTCAAGCTAGTGCGTCTGCCATTCCGCCACCTTCGCGAAGGGACGCGGACACTACCGTGGGCCGCGCGGAAGTCAAGGGGGCTTCGCGCGCGGCAGGGCCAGCGCGGGACCCGCGCACGACGCATCATCGACGGCAGGCCCCTGGTCGTGGCCCGTGCCGGCGATGGCCAATTCGGCAGGCTTTCCGGTTCCTGCTGCGCGCGACCGGGCGATCGCGGCCACGAGCTCGCGCGGCGCGAAGGGCTTTCGTAGCGAAGCGAGCCCGCTGCACGGTGGCACGACGGCGCTGCCGCTGATGGCGAGAGCCGCTACTCCGGGGGACGACGCGCGACCGAGCTCGACGACGCGTCGGAGCTCCGCGGCGGCATCCATTCGCATGCCGAATCCGAGCGGCGAGAGGTCGAGCAGCAGCACGTCGAAGCGCTCGTTCGAAAGCGCCTGCTCGAGCGCGGGAGTGTCACGAACGGACGTGAGACTCGCCCCCCGTGCCGTGAGCGCAAAATCCAAGAGCTTGGTGATCGACGCGTCGTCCTCGAGCAACAACACGCGCAGCCCTGAGATGGCGTCGTCGTGGGCGTCGGGGTTTTCCTTCAAAGGCGCGAGCGGCCATGTCAGCTCGAAGTGTGCCCCGTCGTGGCGCTCGAGCAGCGTGAGCTCGCCGGCGTGCTCGCGCGCGAGTAGACGCGCGTGACGAAGCCCGATCCCGGCGCCGCCCGCGCGTGTCGTGATCCCCGCCGTGAAGAGCCCCGCTCGCCGCTCGGACGGAATGCCGGGACCTTCGTCCGAGACGGTGAACGAGAGGAAGTCTCCCGGAGCTCGTGCGAGGCGGAGCCTGACGGTCGCGCCACGCGGACTCGCCTCCAATGCGTTGAGGAGGATGTTCGTGAGGATCTGCCACGCGGCGTTTGGCGCGTACGCCATCCCGCATGTGTCGGCTGGCGCGTCGAGCTCGAGCGTGACGCCGGCGCGACGCGCCTCGAGGGCCACGTCGTCGAGTGTTCGTCGCGCGAGGTCTTCGACGCTCATGCGCGGGAGCGACCGTGCTGTCTCGCCAAGATCGCGGCGGAGCACGTCGCGCGCCAAGCGAACCGTGTTCTCCGCGCGTTCGAGCGCGAAGGCCAGAGCCCCAGGGTCGCTGGCCTCTTTGGCGCGCTCGAGCCAGCCAAGGACGACCGTGAGCGCATTCGCGGACTCGTGCGCCGTGGTCGCGAGCTCGTCGGACGACATCTCGCTCGGCGCGGCCGGCGTGCGGAGGCTCACCGCGCCAGCCTAGTGTGGCGAAACAGCGATTCGCCACCTAAAAAAAACGAGGACCGACGACACAAACGGCACGCGTCAACTTCATCGCACGCGATGTGTTGCGGCAGCGCGCCGCGCTCCGCGTCACTCGGACACGCCCGACGGCAACAGCAACGAGAACGCGCCCGCGTCGTCGGTGTGGGTCTCGGCGAGCAGCACGGCGGCAGGGGCTGCGGCTCCGACGTCCGTACTCGGCGCGAGCCAAATTCGAACGGCGCCGTGCGCGATCGGCGGGCCGTCCGGTGCCGCGATTGCGCCGTGCAGTACCACGGGATGCGTGATCGTGATGTCGCCGAGGTCAGCGGCATACGGGCCCGCGTCGGACACGGCGACGCGCGGGCGAACGAGCCACGGCAGACGCGAGCCGGGGTCGGGCCGCAGCGAGAAATCGAACTGACCTGGATCGATCGGCAGCTCGAAATATCCCGACGCATCTGTGTCGGTCGAGCCGCCGAGGGAAGCGACCGGCGATGCTCGCACGTCGAACTCTTCTTCGAGGTACGTCGTCGCGTGCGTTGCTGCCGGCTCGGCGAACACCGCGGTGAACAACGCCGGAAGGCCGCTCTCGAGGGTCGCGTGCCCGATGAGCCTCGGGCGCAGGGAGAGCTCGACCGAGCGACCACCGCCGAGGTCGCCAACCGCAATCGTCCAATCGGTGCGCGTGATCGCCAGGTCGCTGCCGGCAGCGGGCGCCGCCACGACCTCGTAGAGGCCAGGCCTGAGCTTCACCGAAAACCACCCGTCGGAGTCCGTGACGACGATCGTCTGGAAGGCCGCGATGCTGCCCGCCTCGGCGTCGAGCGAGTTGCTTCGGATGGCGACCGTGGCGGGAACCCCGGCGCCGTTCGGTGCGATGACCGACCCCTCGATGAGCGTCGCCGGCTGGTCGAGCAGGCCGAGCGTCTTCAGCTCGACGTGGGGAATCGACCCGGGCTGAATCGCCTCGAGCTTCCACAGCAGCGTCGGCTTGCCCTGAATGCGCTGCTCTTCGGGTGGAGTCATTTTCAGCACGGTGTCGAAGGAGTTCGGAGCGAACACCTCGGGCCATGCGTAGAGGGAGAACGTCGTCGACCCTACGGGCGATGGTTCGCTCTCGAGCCTCGCCGGCGTCGAGAGGAGTCGGCCATCCTGGTTGTCGATGAGCGCGATCGTCCAGTCCGAGAGGTCGGCGTCGATGCTGCCGGTGAGCTCGGTCGGCGAGCTCTTGACCGCGAGCTGAATGTCGACGGATTGGCTCGCGAGGACCCGGCTGCGCAAGAGGATCGGCGGGATCTGGCATTCGCTCGGCGTCTCTTCTGGCAGCGTGGCCCGCGCGTAGATGTCGTACGTGCCGTGCGGCACGCGCAGGCTGGGCGTCGCTCCGGGCGCCTCACTCGACTCCGCCGCGTAGGGCAAGAGTGGGATCCCCGTGACGTCGAGCGCTGGAAAAAGCTCGAGCGCAAACGGCACGGGCATCGCGGTGTACCCACCGAACGCGCTCTCGAGCACGAAGCTCGCGGTGACGTCGGCGACCTGCGGGACGAGGGAGAGCTCGTGGACGTGGCCGAGCGGCATGTCACCCTCGAGCGAGAGCCCCTGGGCGGCCAGATCCACGATCGCGCCGAGGCGCTGGCCGTCTGCGGCATAGGGCGCGTCGATTTCGAGGAGCACCCGCGGCAGCTCCGCGTTCGTGGCGACGCACATCGCATCGATGCAGACCCCGCTCGCGCCGCAGTCCACGTTGGACGCACACTCGTTTGTCACTGCCGGAGCGTCTTCGAGCCGTGGAATCGAGCACGCGACAGTCGCCGCACAGAGCAACGCAGCGATAGCTCTCACGGGTTGCCTCCGCCGGCGGGGGCATCACAATAGGCGAGCGCGGTCGACGCTGCGGTCGCCGTCGGGCAATCGTCGAAGGTGCACTGAGAGAGGTCGTCGTTGCAAAGCGAGACGACCCAGGTCGCGGTGTCAGAATCCGCCGGATCGGCCGGGCAGTTTGCGCCTGGCGAGTCCTCGCGGAACTCATGCGTCACGAGCAACGTCACGGTGTTGCAGCTCGTGTTGACCTCGCCGTTCTCGGGGTTCCACGTGGCCTTTGCGGCCTTCCACGAGATGTCGATCGGCCCACGCTGCTCGCCGCCGTGACCTGCCGCGATGCGTTTGACCGACGTGGCAGCGCGGTACGGACCCTCTTGGCCGTCGATACCGTAGTTGATCAAAAGCACGACCTGCAGGTCGTCACCGACGTCTTCGCTCTCGACGGCGAACGAGAAGGGCGGGACATCGTAGAAGTTGCCGTCGCCGAGGAGCGCGCGAATGAGCCTGGTCGTCGGCGTGAGTGGGGAGAGGATCGGGGCGGTGCGTTGCGGCGGCGTGAAGTCCGGGTCGTCGATGACGAGGCAGCCTGGCGAGGCCGCGAGCGACAAGGCACCGAGCGCGCGCACGGCACGGTGTAAGAGCCAATCCCGTGCCGCTGCGCAACCGCGCGATGACACGCGAACGCCGCGGTTCGACTCTGGCATGGATGTCGCGGATGGTTGGCTCACACGGGGGCGGGCGTCGGGGACGTCATCGAAGGGATCAGGAGGCGGCGGGCTCGGCACGGCGCTGTTCGAGCAGCGCGCGGAGGCGCTCGGTATCGTCCGAGCGCGCCACCGCCTCGAGCATCGACAGGACCTTCTGTGCGCGCGTGAGGTCGCCGCCGGAGATCAAGTTCAAGCAGCTTCGTTGCATGTCGGCGAGCTTCTCATCGAGGTTGAGGGCGATTTTGGACGCGCGCAGCCAGCCCATGGCGGCGTCCACAAACGCTCCGTCTCGCTCGTGGCGCACCGCGCCTTGTCGGAAGCGGGCGGCCTCGTCCAGGTTGGGCGCTTCGCGCTCCGGCGAGCGCCGTGAGCGCCGCTCACGGGGCAGCGCCGTCGGGTCGTCGTTTGCGCTAGCGCGAGTGGGGCTCAGCCGCTCGATGAGGCGGGCGCATGCGGGCGAGGGGATGGACTCCTCGGCGAGCAGCGCGTGCGCGAGGCTGTCTTCGAGGGCTCCGACGCTCTCCATGCGGCGCGCGCAGCGGTAGTGCGCGGCATGAACGCCAAAGCGGCCCTGTGCCGCTGATGCGAGGGCATCGTAGACTGCGTGTAGCGCGGCGACACCGATCTCGCCTGCGCCCCTGGCCGCACTGTCGACGAGCTCGACGGCGTCCGCACTCGAGGGGTCGCTCTTGACGGCGTCTACCGCGAGCTCGAGGGCGAGGGCGCAATTGCCAAGCTCGTGCGCCAGCTCGGCCGCGGCCGAGAGGAGGGGCGCGACGCTCGCGTGGCCATCGTCCGCACGCTGGCTCTTGATGCGCGCGGTCACGAGCCTGAGCGCCTCGTCTCCGATGTTCCCGTGAAGCTCTCTCAAGTAGGCGCGCGCCGCCGCCTGCGGGGCTCGGGTGGCCGCATGGAGGTATGCCCGGAAGAGCGCTTCCTCGCTGCCAAACGCGTCTTGGTTGAGGGTCCAGGATTGCGCCGCGAGCTCGCGGAGCGCCGCTGCCGCCTTGCTCGCGCTGCCGTCTCCGTCCTGGGCTGCGCCGTCGGCGACGCGCGCAGCGGCTGTCGCGAGGGCGAGACGTGCGTCGATAAAGTCGACTCCAGTGAGCGCGGCAGTCCCGCTCGTCAGCCGCGTCACGAGTGCACGGAGGCGCTCGCTCGGCGCGCCCTCGTTCGCTGCGCCGGCGACATGGTAGGCGGCCTCGCCGATGGCGCCCTCTTCGACCGCGAGCTCGGCGCAGCGCAGCCAGACCGATGCGCGCTCGGCCCGCTCGTGGGTTGCGATCGCTCGCAGCGTGAGGAGGGTCCTCGCGGCTGCCGGCGAGTTGGCGAGCTCGGCGCTACGCAACATCGCAGCGGTGACATCGCGCGAGGCGTAGGCTTGCGTCGCGCCGGCGGCCTCGACGAGCTCGAGCGCGTGCGCGGGCGCGAGCGCAGCCAAGCGGTCGATGGCGTCGGCGACGGGCGCTTCGACGGCGACTGCGAGCGTCGGCAAGGCGATGCTCGCGGCGATGGTGGCGCGCAAGAGCTCAACGTCGCCGGCCTTGACGGCAGCATCGAGGCAAGCGCGCGCGATGTCGGGATCCGTCGGGCGGAGCTCCGCGGCGCGGCGCCACGCAAGGAGTGCCGGGATGAGGCGTCCTTCGCGGGAGAGCGCTTCGCCGGCCGCGCGAAAGAGAGAAACGCTCGGTGGTAGACAAGCGCAAGCAGCTTCGACCTCCGTGGCCGAGAGGCCGTCGCGCGCCGCGGCAAGCAACGCCGAATGGGCGCGCGGCAGCCACGGCGTGAGCGCGCAGGCGCGCCGTCCCGCACGCACCGCGCGCTGAGCACTCCCGGCGCTGGCGTAGGCCTCGGCGGAGAATGTGAGCGCGATCGCGCGAGCCGTCCCTTGTACGCGCGCCGCGAATTTTGCGAACGCGTCCGCCCGCGCCATGGCGCTTCGTGTCCGCCCGGCTGCCGTCAACGCCGCGTCGAACGGGCGCCCGGCGTCCGGATCCAAGCCAAGCTCAGCGATCGCCTCCGGAGTCGCGACGAGCGTGGCGATCGCGTCGTCCACCGGCGCGCTCGACGCCTCCTCGGCGATGCTTACGTCGATCGCGGCACAGAAGGCGCTAGCGAGGTCCGCGCGCCGCAGTGCATTCTCGAAGCGGAGGCGGGCGACTTCGATGCTCGCCCCATGGTTCGCGCCGTGGGTGCGCCAGACCTCGTCCGCTGCATCGAAGCGTCCCTGGCGCTCGAGCTCTCCGGCGAGCGCTTCTGCGGCGCC
>SYFR01000213.1 GCA_005800325.1 Myxococcales bacterium
GCGCGTAACGCCGCATCGCGATCACACAAAACGGCGCATCGCGATCACCGGTTTCGGGCGATGCTGATCGCACAAAACGGGACATCCCGATCACACAAAACGGCGCATCGCGATCACTCCTGTGGGGCTCGCGATCACCTGAGCAAGTGACGAGGCGCTGGGGTCTCCAGCCGGTGCCGCCTACACGGCGGCATGGCGACAGTGAGACTTCCGATGCTTCGACTGCGAGAGATTCTGCGACAGAAGTTGGCGCTCGGGCGCACGCACCGCGAGGTGGCGAGTGCGCTCGGGATCAGCCCGAGCTCCGTGGCCGGGGTGGTGGCGATGGCGGCCGCGCACGGGCTGGACGCGGGGCGCGCGGCGGCGCTCGACGACGAGGCGCTCGAGGCGCTCCTCTACCCGAAGCCACCGAAAACTTCGCAGCGGACCGAGCCCGACTGCGCATCCCTTCACGTCGAGCTGCGGCGGCCGGGCGTGACGCTCGCGCTCTTGCACGTCGAGTACCTCGCCGCGCACGCTGACGGGCTCCGCTACACGGCGTTCTGCGAGCGCTACCGCGAGTGGGCGAAGCGGCGCTTGCCGGTGATGCGGCAAGTCCACGTCGGAGGCGACAAGCTGTTCGTCGACTACGCGGGGATGCGCCCCCGTCTCGTGGATCCTCACACTGGCGAAGTGATCGAGGTCGAGCTGTTCGTCGCTGTGCTCGGCGCGAGCAACTACACCTTCGCGGAGGCGACGAGGACGCAGCAGGTCCCCGACTTCGTCGCGAGTGTGGCGCGCGCACTCACATTCCTAGGCGGCGCGCCCAAGGCGATCGTTCCCGACCAGCTCAAGAGCGCGGTGGCCAAGGCGTGTCGCTACGACCCGGGCGTCCAGCGCACGACGGCCGAGCTCGGACGCCACTACGACACGACCATCCTGCCGGCGCGGCCGCGGTCGCCGCGCGACAAGGCCAAGGTCGAGGCCGGCGTCCAGGTCGCCGAGCGCTGGCTGCTCGCACGGATCCGCAACGAGACGTTCGCGAGCCTGGGCGCGCTCAACGCGCGCCTCGCCGAGCTCGTGACTTGGCTCAATGGCCGCACGATGCGGATCTACAAGACGAGCCGACGAGCGCTGTTCGAGCGACTCGACAAGCCGCACCTCGCGCCGCTTCCGGCCGAAGCGTTCGAGGCATCCGAGTGGAACAAGGTCGCGCTCAACGTCGACTACCACGTCGCGTTCGAGGACCACTTCTACTCGGCGCCCCACGCGCTGCGCCACGAGCGCGTCGAGCTGTGGCTGCGCGCGACGACGAGGGCGGTCGAGATCTTCCGTGGCGGCGAGCGCGTCGCTTCCCACCTTCGCAGCTACGTTCGCGGCGGACACAGCACCGCGCCCGCGCACATGCCGAGCAGCCACCGCGCTCACGCGGAGTGGACGCCGACGCGCATCCTGAATTGGGCCGAGCAGGTCGGTCCGTTCACCCGCGCCTTGTGCGACGCGATCCTTCGCGAGCGACGTCACCCCGAGTGGGGCTTTCGCTCCTGCCTCGGCCTGTTCCGGCTCGCGAAGAAGTACGGCAACGCGCGCATGAACGCCGCCTGCAATCGCGCGCTCCACGCTGGCGCACGCAGCTACCGCTCGGTGCTGACGATCCTCCAGCACAACCTGGACAGCCAACCGTTGCCCGTGGACGAGCGCCCCGCCTGCTCCGGGATCACGCACGAGAACGTGCGCGGTCCCGGCTACTACCACTGAAACCCGAACAGAGAAGGACACGACCTCATGCTCAGAGAACCGACAATCGAGAAGCTCTACACCATGCGTCTGCGCGTGCTCGCCAGCGCCTGGGTCGACCAGGACAAATCGCCCGACGTGCTCGGCTTGCCATTCGACGAGCGCCTCGCGTTGCTCGTCGACGCCGAGATGCTCGCGCGTGACAACGCGCGTCTCGCCAAGAACCTCCGTGACGCGAAGATGCGCATGCCCGAGGCCTGCGTCGAGGGCGTCGACTACGCCCGCGAACGCCAGCTCGAGAAAGCTGCCGTCCGCCAGCTTGCGACCTGCCGCTGGGTCGTCGAGCACCAATGCGTGATCATCACGGGCGCGACAGGCACCGGGAAGAGTTACCTCGCCTGCGCTCTCGCGCATCAGGCCTGCCGCAAGGGGCACCGTGTGATCTACAAGCGCGTCCCCCGTCTCTTCGACGAGCTCCGCCTCGCTCGCGCGGACGGCACTCACACCAAGCTCATGGCTCGCCTCGCTCGCGCCGACGTCCTGGTCCTCGACGATTTCGCGATCGGCCCACTCACCGAGGACGCCCGCCGCGACCTCCTCGAGATCCTCGAAGACCGCTACGCCCTGCGCGCGACCATCATTACGAGTCAGCTCAAGCACGAACGCTGGCACGACTTCTTGGCCGACCCGACCATCGCCGATGCCATCTGCGACCGCGTGATCCACGGCGCCCACAAGCTCGCCCTGCTCGGGCCCTCTCGCCGAAAGAACCGACCAACTTCGTCCAGCTGAACTACGCTCCGAAACCACACCCCGAAAGGCACCCTAACCGACCTCAGAGACTCGTCGCTTCGCTCCGATCGGCTTGCCCGAAACGCCTGATCGCCATCGCCCGGTTTCGGTGATCGCGATGCCCGAAATGCGCACCGTCGCGCGCGTGGCCTGAGGTGTTGTCCCGAGCTTGATGTCGAAGCCGATGGGCTCGCCGTGGAGCACGAGGACGAGGTCGAGCTCTACCCCGGTTTGCGTGCGGTAAAAGAAGGCCTCGGCCCCCGGGTCCTTGAGCTTGGCGTGGGCGATGGTTGTAAATCAGAAGCGCGGATGCTGATTTGCAACCCTGGAGCGCCTTCGGGGCGTCGCTCGACCAGGCGCGCCAGGCGAAGCGCTGTTCCTGAGCCCGCGCCCGCGCCCGCGACATGGCGATGTCGTGGCGCGGCCAGCGCGCGAGCACCGTGCCCGGTGCCCTGTCGCCGCCGAGGGCGTCCGACCGGCCGCCTGTCAGGGATAGCGTGCGAGCAGCGCCGAGGCTGCCGCGCGGGCTTCGTCGCCGCCGAGGGCAAAGCACCCCTCGAGCTGGCGGGCGACCTCGCCGACGTCGCGGCGCTCGACCGCGCCGCGCAGGCCCATGGCGCGCATCATGAACGAGGGATCTGCCTTCATGCTGGCCGCGAAGTGGGCAGTCGCGCGGGTCGCGACGGTGCCGTCGACACTCAGCAGCGCCTCGAGGACGGACGCGGCCTTGATGACGTCGCCTCCCATGATGGCGCCGGCGAAATCGCGAAAGGTGAGGTTTTCCACCCGCCGCGCATAGCACGTCGCGCCTCGCGGCGAAGCCGAGTCGTTGGGCCCCGGCGTGCGGCCCCGCCGTTGGGCAGAGAGGTCCCGGTGAGCTCACCGCTCCTTCGTCGCACGTTTGGGGCGCGGCCGTGACGAGTCGGCGACGGCAAGCGTTTGATGGGGGGATGAGAGTTGCGCCAGTGAAGAAGAGGCTCCTCGCCGTCTCCGCGCTCGCCATGTCCCTACCGCTCGTCGGGTGCGTCCGGCCTTCGGGCTCGACTCCAGCGAATACGGCATCGCGGCGGGACGAAATCGAAGCGCCGCAGCCGTCCGCAGCTCCCGAGCCCGCCAGCAAGCGGGACGGGACCGACGGGGACACGAGCTCGAGAGCCGAACCCGACTCGGACGTGTGGTCGCGTCTCCCGGGCGAGGCTCCGACGGGGCCGCTTCAGGCAGTGTTCGAGCAGGTTGCGGAGACGCTCTGGCGCTTCTCGAACGAGTGGTCGGCGGCCAAAGGCAACGTGCCGCCGCCGGACCGGCAGCGCCAGCAAGTCGCCCGGGCGCTCGCTCCGGTGATTGGCCTACTCCGGGAGACGTGGACGGGCGCCACTGATGAGCGGCCGGAGCTCGCTGAGCTCGAGAAGGCGCTGCTCGCGCGTGCGCGCCACACGCGAATGCCGGCCGTGGACGGAGCGACGACGCTCGGGTGGTTCCTCGTCGAGAGCGCGATGGACGCGACGGGTTCCAAGGTCCGCGGCGACTACGCAGCGTGGACCCTGAACGCGCTGCGGTGGGCGACCTCTACGGAAGAGCTCTACACCACCGCATTCGACGCCCTGTCCCCGAAGTTCGCGACCGTCCCGGACATGGTCCCGCGAGCCGGCCCGTGGCGGTACCAGCCTTCCGCTGTGGCAGCCGTGACGAAGGCACTCAAGGGCGTGACTCGCGAAGCCGCGGCCGGGCTCGACGCGAATCCACCCGACGGGACGGGCGTGTTCGGGGTGCGCGTGGCGCAGGACGGGCGCGCGGGGCACGTGTCGCTCACCCGCGCGACGGCGCTCGACCTCGGCAGCGCGTACGGGGCGGGAAATGCACAGCTCGACGGGAGCGAGGTCGTGCGGCTGGCGCTCGAGTTCCAGCGCACGGGCGCCGCGGGGACGTTGTTCAGCGAGTCGCTGGTTCCGGTCGCGCTCCCCGACTGCGCCGTCTTCGTGGAGCCTGAGGCCGTGTTTCCCGAGGTCCCGAAGTACGGAGTCGCCGTCGTCGGAATCACGGTCCTGTCGAGCGGTCGGTGCCTCGGTGAGCAGCAGCTCCGCCTCGCCGCGCGTTCGTCTAACGGCGAAGCGACGGAGCTGGTCGTCACTCTGACTCCCCGTGGCGAGCCGAGAGTCGGCCTCTCGCTTCGGAAAGACGGGGACCTGCCGGGTTCGAGCGTTGCGCACGACAGCACTCGGGGCCTCGTTCCCGGAGCGACGCTCGAGCTGCTCCCGACGCTCTCCGGTCCGAGCTCGTCCGAGCTCGCCCTGCGAAAGCTCACGCTCGCGTTCGCGGGCGACGAAGCCATTGCCACTCTCAATGCGCCTCGGCTCGGCTCGACCCGCGCGGCGGGAGGCTTCGTGCTCGACGACGACGCCGATCTCCGAATCGCACCCAAAAAGGAGGTCCGCGCGGTCATCGCGCGGCGCGACCCGGGCACGTTGTTCGGCTCGGACCCCCGCGGTCTGTGGCTGACGTCCGAGCTCCTCGCGCAGCGCGCACGCATCGTCGAACCCGCCGCCGCGGCTCGCGACGAGAAGGCCGAGTCGTGGCTCGGCGAGCACTTACCCGCAGACGTCGACCTCGATACGCTGCTCCGCAAGGTTGCCGCTGATGCCGGCGAGTCGGTGAGCTCGGTGCGAACAGCATTCGGCGACGTCGACTTTCTCGAC
>SYFR01000214.1 GCA_005800325.1 Myxococcales bacterium
CGGCATCTCGACGTCGAGCGTGATGACGTCGGGCGAGAGCTCCACGATCTTGTCCCGCGCGACGAACGGATCCGGCGCGGTCCCGACGACCTCGATCTCGAGATCAGCGCTGAGAATCTTCGTGCAGATGGTCCGCACGACGGCGGAGTCATCGACGATCAGAACCCGGATCACGGCGTGCAGCTCCTCCCGCGGTCAGGGTCGACTATGGCTCCCGGTAGTAGACGCAGACGCCGACCGAGAGGGCGTGGGCATCATCCACCAGCAAGTTCGTGTGCACCGCGAGCTCGGCGCGGCGCGAGACGGCGGCCGGCATGACCTTCGGCGTGCCAAGCCGACACACGACATCGGTCCCGTAGAGCTGGAGCAGGATGAACCCGGTCACGACGTTCGTGAACTCGGCGACCGCATCCTCGGCCGATCTGAGCACGTCCGGATCGCCCTCATCGCCGCCGAGCATGCCGGCCGCCAGCGCCGGCCCAAGGCCCTTCGCGGCGCTCACGAGCACGTAGCCGTCGGTCGGCCCGAAGAACTCGAGCTCGACCACGACGTCATCGTCGTCGAGGAGGTGCGGTTCCGCCGGGGACGCGAACAGGAACGCGGTCTCCTCCAGCACTCGCGCGACGAAGCGATGCAAACGGCTGGCGTCGATGCTGGGTAGGCTCACGCGTCGGTCCCTTTCAGCGCCGTCATCACCGCGTCACGAACGCCCTCGGGCGTGAAGGGCTTGGTGAGGTAGCCCTTGATGCCGAGCGCCTTCATGTGCTCGATGCGCTTGGTGCTTCGCTCGGTCGAGATGACGATGACCGGCACGCGCCGGAGGGCCTCGCTCGCAGCCATCACCTCCAGCATCTCGATGCCGTTCATCTCGGGCATGTGGATGTCCGACAGCACGATGTCGACCCAGCTGACGTTCAGGAGCTCGAGCGCCTCGCGGCCGTTGCCCGCCTCGAGGATCTTCGACTCGTCGAACCCCGCCATCCCCAAGGTACGGCACACCATCTTGCGAACGATCGGCGAATCGTCCACGACAAGCACTGAGTAATTCACGCTTTACCTCCGAACCCACTCGCCAGCCGCTCAATCTCATCCAACGACGCGCACGCGATGACCTCGAGCTTCGGGGTGTCGAGCGCGAGCCGCGCCATCGCGCCCGCGTCGGTCTTCCGCCGCAGCTCGCCCACGTCCGCCCCGAGCCCCATGCCGTGCGCCAGCGCGTTGGCGACATGGACCGCGCACGCGAGCCGGCGCTCCGGAACGTCGCCGAGCGCCTCGGGCTCATGGTGCCCCCGGCAACACGTGACGACCGCGCTTGGCAGACCCCAACGCTCGGCGAGGCGGCCGCCCACCTCGGTGTGGTCGGTGCCCAGCACCTCGCGCTCGCTCGCGACGAACGCCATGCCTCCCTCGCCCATGCGGGCAAGGACGGCAGCCTTGGAGGAAGCGAGAAACTCCTCGACGACGAGCTTGCCCACGTCGTGCATGAGCCCCGCCGTGAAGGCGTGGACTCGAAGCTCGAGCCCGGCCGCGTCGGCGATGCGCTGCGCAAGCACGGCCACGGCCACGCTGTGCCGCCAGAAGCCGAGCGTCTCGAAGCCGTAGCCCGGCAGCGAAGTCGGGATCACCTTGGCGAGCGACCCAGAAGCCGCGATGTTCCAGAGCTGCTGCCGGCCGAGGCGGAGCACCGCGTCGCGCACGGTGACGACCTCGGCGCGCCCGCGCACGGCCGCCGAGTTGGCGTAGCGCAACAGGTTCGCCGTGAGCGCGATGTCGGGGCGCACCACGCCTTCGAGCTCGGCCACCGTGGCGTTCTCGTCACCGGCCAGCGCCGCGAGCCGCGCCACCGAGGCGCTGAGCGCCGGCAGCCGGTTCACTCGCTTGACGATCGTCTCCGCTGAAATCAACGCCAGAGTGCTCACAGCGGCGCCTCCTCCGATCCGGACCGAACGAAGACCTCGCCGGTCGCCGGGTACACGCGCACCGTGCGCGAGCGCGTGCCCCCCACATCCTCGGCGGTAATCATGAGCCCCGACTTCCACAGCATCTTACGCAAGATCGTGTAATTCCGGTTGCCGATGTCGAGCACCCCCTCGCCGTCGAGGAAACTCCCCCCGCCCGCGGCGCGTATCACGAGGTCGCTCATCTTGCAGCCGAGCCGCGCCATGCGCTCGAACAACAGGGGGACTCCGGTGTCCGCGAACATCTCCGGGCGAAGCTTTGCCTGCTCCGGGGCGGTACGGCTGAGCGGCAGCATGAAATGGAGCAAGCCCGCCGCCCGCTGCACCGGGTCGTGGAGGATGAGCCCGATGCACGAGCCAAGCGCGTAGGTCACGAGCAGGGTCCCCGGATCCTTCGACACCTCGAGCGCGGCGATGCCAACGGTGATCGACCGCAAGCCCGCGTCGGCACGAGCACGGAGCGGTCCGGCCGGATGCGACGGCGTCATGGCACCACCCGGAACACGCTCGCGCGCAGCTGGCGGAAGGAAGAGCGGATGCCGGTGAGGGTCTCGGCGTGGCCGATGATGAAGAGGCCGTCGGGGCGAAGGACGCGCTCGACCTCGCTGACCAGCGCCTGGCGCGTCGGCGTCGCGAAATAGATCATCACGTTGCGGCAAAACACCGCGTCGATGGGCCCGCTGAGAAAATACGGCGGCGCCGCGAGGTTCACGCGCCGAAACACGACCCGCTTGCGAAGCTCGGGCCGCACGCTCCAGACGACCGTGCCGGCTTGCATCTGTCGCTCGAAATGGCGCAAGCGCGCGGCCTTGGGGATCGCCTCGACGCGCTGGCCTGAGTACACGCCCGCCTCCGCCTTCGCGAGCGCGCGCGTCGAGATGTCGGTGCCGAGCACGCGCCAGTCCACCACTTCGCCGGCGAACGCGTCAGCGAGGGTCATCGCCAGCGTGTAGGGCTCCTCTCCCGATGAGGCGGCAGCGCACCAGACGCGGATCTTGGTGCGCTTCTCACGGCGCCACGTCGCCGCTTCCTCCGCGAGCAGCTCGAAGTGTTCCGGCTCGCGAAAGAACGAGGTGAGGTTCGTGGACACCGCGTCGATGAACTGGACGAGCTCGTCGCGCGATGCATCCTCTTCGAGCAGCTTGAGATAGCTGCCCGCGTCGGGGAGACCGAGGGCGCGCAGGCGCTCGCCGATGCGCGCCTCGAGCAGCGCCGCTTTCCCCTCGCTCAGCGCGATGCCCGCGTGCTCGAGCGCGATGGCCCGGAACCGGTTGACGAGCGCGAGCTCCACCTACGACGGCTCCTCACGCCGCCCGACGGCGCTCGCCGCCGGCGATCCCGCGCCGAGAGCGCGCGCGCCGCCGTGAAGGCGATCCACATGGACGACGAGTCCCACGCGGCCGCTCGAGAGGATCGCCGCGCCCGAAAAATATTCGAGCTCGGCGAGGCCCGCATCGAGCGGCTTCAGCACCACCTTCTGCTGGGCGAGGACCGCGTCGACGAGCAGCGCCACACGCCGCCCGGAGGACTCGACCACGACGATGAGCGCCCGCAGCGGATCGTCGATCGTGCCGGGCACGTCGAAGAGGCGACCGAGCCGCACGAGCGGGAGGATTTCTCCGCGCACATCGACGATCTCGTGACGGCCCGACACCGTCGACAGCATGCCGGGCTGCGGCTGCAGGGCCTCCACGATGCTCAAGGACGGCAAGATGAATTTCTCGCGTCCGCACGCGATGAGCATCCCGTCGATGATCGCGAGCGTGAGCGGCAGGACGAGGCGGAACATCGTCCCGTGGCCGACCTCGGAGGTCAGCGTGACGCGCCCGCGCAAGCTCTCGATGTTCTTCTTCACGACGTCGAGCCCGACGCCGCGACCGCTCAGGTCGGTCACCTCGCTCTTCGTCGAGAACCCAGGCAAGAACACGAGGGACAAGATCTCCTGGCGCGTGAGCTGAGCGCCCGCCTCAATGAGCTTCTTCGTCGAAGCACGGTGCAAGATCGCCGCGTCGTCGAGGCCGGCGCCGTCGTCGGAGAGCTCGACGACGGCGCTGCCACCTTCGTGTCGCGCAGCGAGGCGGATCGTCGCGCGGGCGGGCTTGTTCGCGGCGGCGCGCTTCGTGGCGGCCTCGACCCCGTGATCGACGGCGTTGCGGATCAAGTGGACGAGCGGCTCCTCGATCCGCTCGACCATGCTGCGATCCATCTCCGTCGTCTCGCCCTCGGTCACGATGGCGACGTCTTTCCCCGTCTGGCGAGACAGCTCGCGCACGAGCCGCGCCATTTTCTGGAACAGCGGCGCGACCGACACCATGCGCAGCCGCAGCGCCGCGTCCTGAAGGTCGCGGCTGATCTTGCCGAGGTGGCCCATGTGCTTCTTGACGCTCACCGAGCCGAGCGAAGTGATCTCAGGCGCGAACGCGACCATCGTCTCGGCGATGACGAGCTCGCCGATCATCTCGACGAGGGAGTCGATCCGCTCCACGTCGACCTTGAGCGTCTGCCGGATGCGGGTGGCCGCTGCCCCATCGCCCGCAACGCCGCTCGCAACGGCCGTCGCTACCCCGCCGGCAGCTTCCGCCTGCGCCTCGAACCCGCCCAGCTCCGCCTGGAATTCGGGGCCAAACGACGACGGCGCCAGCGTTCGCGGGCCGCCGGCCTCGGCCACGCGCTCGCGGCGCTCCCTCTGCGGGGCCGCAGCGCGGTAGCCGGTGGAGGCAGGGCGGAGGGAGCCCGGTGGTGCCGCGGCGACCCGGGCCTCGAGCCGCCCGATGACCGCGCGGAGCCCCGCGTCCTCGGCGACTGGGCTGCCCGACTCGATCGCGGCTCTCACGTGTCCGAGCAATCGCCGCATCGCGTCGCTCGCCTCGAACAGCGCCTCGAGCGTGGCGCCTTTCAAGGGGCAACATCCGTCGCGCACCAGGTTCAGGAGCGACTCGGCGGCGTGCGCGAGCACCGCGATGTCCTCGAGGCTCAAGAAACCGGCGGCGCCCTTCAGCGAGTGAAACACCCGAAACAGCGCGTTGACGTCCTCGGCTCCGACGTCCGCGCCGTCGGCAGTGAGCAAGGTCACGTCCGCGGCGGCGAGCCCTTCGGCCGCGTCCTCGAGAAACTCGACGACGGTCCCGACGAGGTCCGCGCCGAAGGTCGGCCGCGTCTTCGCTTCGACCGCGACGCGACGCGCGAGCAGCTCGTCCGCCATGGCGCCTAGCGCGTCGAGCAGCGCGCCCGGCACCACGCTCAGCCCGACGATGCGCAGCGCCCGCGAGCGCACGAGCAGCCCGCCGTCGGTGTTGCCCTCGGCGTCGAGCGCGTCGGCGGTCGCGAACAAGAGCTCGGCAACCGGCCCCGCTGGCGAAGGCTTGCCGCGCTCGACGAGCAGCAGGTGCGTGGTGAGCTCGCGCAGGAGCGCCGAGCTATGGGTCGAAGCAACCATGAGGTCCGTTTGCTCGCGCCGCGCCGCGCGACCATGGTGGCTCGCGGGGCTCGGAACCTTAGTCGCGCCTTAGCGCGCGCTGCCACAATAAATCCGGGCGCCGAGCAACTCGTGGGTTGCGCCCGGGCCGCCGAGCAACTCGTGGGCTGCGCCCGGGCCGCCGAGCAGCTCGTGAGCTGCGCCGCGGGCCACCGAGCAACCCGTGAGCTGCGCCCGGGCCGCCGAGCAACTCGTGAGCTGCGCCCGTTACATTTCGTCAACTAAAGTATTTCCGAAGCCTATGTTGCTCGTCGCGCGCAGCGGCTCTAGGGTCCCCGCTACGATGGCAGCCCAGGACTCGGGTTCGCAAGCCGGCGACGCCCTGCTTGCCAAAGGCGGCAAGTACCTCACGTTCGCGCTCGGAAACGAGGACTACGGGCTCGAGATCCTGAAGGTCCGCGAGATCATCGCGCTCATGGACATCACGCCCGTCCCGCTCGCGCCGCCGCACGTGCGCGGCGTCATCAACCTGCGCGGCAAAATCATTCCGGTCATCGATCTCCGACTGAAGTTCTCGATGCCTCGCTCCGACGATCACGATCGCAAATGCATCATCGTGGTCGAGGTCGCACGGCGCGGCCGCACCACCCAAATGAGCATGCTCGTCGACGCGGTGAGCGACGTCATGCACATCGACGGCAAGGACATCGCGCCGCCGCCTTCGTTCGGGGGCTCGGAGGCGAGCTTCATCCTCGGCATGGGCAAGTGCCGCGGCGGCCTGAAGCTCCTGCTCGACATCGACAGCGTCCTTTCCACCGACGACCTGCTCACGATCGGCGAGGTGTCGAGTTAGACATCGAGCAGTGCCGCGACCTAACACGAATCATTGCGGCTCCGCCGATGCCCTCGGCGCCGCGCCGCCGGCCCGGCTCGTGCCGCCAACGCCGAACCACGCCACACTTGCACGCCAACGTTACGCACACCCCTCTGAGAGACCACCGAAGCCATGACGATCGATCTCCGAATCCTCGAGCACCTCACCGAGCCGACCTTCGCCACGGACGCGTTCGGCAAGATCACGCTGTGGAACCAAGCGATGGCGACGCTCACGGGCCGCGAGGCGAGCGCCGTCATGGGCAAGAAGAGCTGGGCGGGATTTTACCCGAAGCGGCGTGCGACGCCGATCGACGAGGCGCTCTCGACCTCCGAGTCGCTCGACGCAGAGATCACCTTCACGGAGCCGGATTCGGACATTGATCTCACGGTGCAGCTGAACGTGACGGTGGTGCCGGGTGACGACGGTGAGCCTGCCTGCGTGCTCGGCCGCGTCGCGGCGAGCGGCGGGGCGCAGGTCGAGCGCGACGAGGCCGCGCGCATCCGCTCCGCCATCGAGGGCTCGGGCACGGCGATGATGATGGTCGATCGCGACCTCGTCATCACCTACGTCAACCCGGCGTCGATAAGGTTGTTCAGGGACAACCTCTCGACTTTCGCGAGCGCCTTCCCGGGCTTCAACGCGGACAGGCTCGTCGGCACCTGCATCGACGTCTTCCACAAGAACCCCGCCCACCAGCGCCAGCTCCTCGGCAACGCCGCCAATCTCCCGCACCGCGCCACCATCCAGGTCGGCCCGCTCTCCATCACGCTCAACATCTCGGCGATGCGCGACGGCAAGGGCGAGCACATCGGCGCGACCCTCGAGTGGGCCAACGTCACCGAGCAGCGGGCCAAGGCGGAAGCGGCCGCGCGCCTCTCCTCTCAGATCGAGGGCTCCGGCGTCGGCGTCATGGTCTGCGACCTCAACCGGGTCATCACGTATTGCAACCCGGCCGTCATCGCGATGCTGCAGAAGTACGAGTCGGAGCTGCGCAAGGCGCTGCCGGCCCTCGACACGCGCCGGCTCATCGGCATGAGCATCGACGAGTTCCACCGGAACCCGCGCCACCAGGCCGCGCTGCTCGTCGACCACCGCACGCACCCGTTGAAGACCGAGATCAAGGTCGCGGGCCTCGAGTTCGGGCTCAACCTGACCACCCTGTACGACGAAAACGACAAGCCGATCGGCAACGCGGTCGAGTGGAGCGACCTCAACGAGCGCGCCGCGTACACGCGTGAGGTCCTGCGCGTCCTCGCCGCGGCGCAGGAGGGCGATCTCAAGGTCCGCGGCAGCATCGACATCCTCGCCGAGGGCTATCGCCCGAGCATGATGGGGATCAACGACATCGTCGACGCCATCGTCGCGCCGCTCCGCGAAGCGCAGGACTTGCTCGCGGCGATGGCACAGAACGATCTCTCGATCCGCGTCACCGGCGACTACCGCGGCGATCACGCGCTCATCAAGACCAACCTCAACGCCGCCGCCGACTCGCTCGACAGCACGCTCACGAGCGTGGTCGCCGCGATCCGCCAGGTGCAGTCGGCATCCGAGCAGATCAGCGCCGGTGCGCAGACCTTGGCCAGGGGCACGAACGAGCAGGCGAGCAAGCTCGAGGAGATCTCGAGCACGCTCGAAGAGATCACCGCCATGACGCAGCAGAACGCGGCGAACGCCTCCCAGGCTCGCGGCCTGGCGCAGACCTCGCGTAACTCGGCCGACGCGGGCAACATCGCCATGGATCGGCTCGCGGGCTCGATCGACCGCATCAAGACGTCGTCGGACAAGACCGCCAAGATCATCAAGACCATCGACGAGATCGCCTTCCAGACCAACCTGC
>SYFR01000024.1 GCA_005800325.1 Myxococcales bacterium
ATTGCGGTTTGCATCCCCGCCGAGGAAGTCCCGCGGCTACGCCCGCAATCGATCGTATCCTCTGCGTTGCGGTACTAGGGTGTGCGGCGATGAGCAGGGATAGCGATCGCCCGAGCGTCGAGGGCACCCGAGAGGACGAAGGTCAGCCGCGCGCCACGGGCGACAGCAACGCGCGTGGCGGCGAGGCGGGCGGTGGCGAGGCGGCTGGCGGCGAGGCGGCTGGCGGCGAGGCGGCTGGCGGCGAGGCGGGTAGCGGCAAGCTCTTGACCGACTTCGGCCCGCTCGTCGTGTTCGCGATCACGTACAAGCTCGAGGGGATCTACTGGGCGACCGGCGCGCTCATGATCACAGCTCCGCTCGCGCTCGCGTACGGCTACGCGCAGAAGAAGCGCCTCGAGCCGGTGCCGCTCGTGACGGCGGTCATCGTGCTCGTCTTCGGCGGGCTCACCATCGCGCTCGGCGATCCGCGCTTCATCTACGTGAAGCCGACGCTCGTGTCGGGGCTCGCGGGTGTGACGCTGGTCGTGGGCGCGCTGGCGAAGAAGAGCCTCATGAAGCCGCTCTTCGGCACCGCCCTCGAGCTGAGCGAGCTCGGATGGCGCGCGCTCTCGATGCGCTTCGGCCTCTTCATGATGGGCGTCGCGGCGACGAACGAGCTCGTCTGGCGCACGTTCACGCCGGCGCGCGAGACGGTGTGGATCTATTTCAAGCTCTTCGGGATCCCGGGGCTGACCGCGCTCTTCTTCGTGACGCAGCTCGGCTTCTTGAAGCGCCACGCGCCGACGACGAGCGAGGCCCAGTAGGCCGTCACGCCGGAACCGTTCAGTCAGGCTTGCCGGCGCTCTGGGGCCCGCCGAGCTCGCGCCCCCTCGTCTCCGGCAGGAGGACGAAGATGAGCAGCAGCGCGAGGACCGGGCCGAGCGTCGAGAGCCTGACGGAAGCGGCCCATCCGAAGGAGTCGGCCGCGGTCGCGACGATCGCCGGCGCCACCACATAGCCAACGCGACCGAGCAGGTTGTTCGCCCAGGCGAACGCGTCGCCGCGCAGGCTCGTAGGAAAGAGCTCCGCCGTGAAGGCATTGAGCACGGGCAGGACCCCGCTCACGCCGAAGATCCCGAAAATGAGCGAGAGCGTGAGCGGCCAGAAGCCGGAGAACGTGTAGCTCCCGACGACCCCGAGCACCGTGAGCGCGTAGATCACGAGCGCGCCGCGCTTACGCCCCAGGACATCGAGCAACCTGCCCGAGTAGAAGACGAGCGGCATGGATATGAGCGCCGCGATGGTGATGGCGAGGCCGACCTCGCCTTCGGAGAGCCCGCGATCTTCGGTCGCGAAGAACTTCCAGAAGGTGATCGCGGTCTGCGTGCACACATAGGTGAGCCCCCAGATCGCCGCGAGCTCGAGGACGCGGCGGCGGTGCGGCGTGCCGAGGATGTGCGTGAAGCTTCGGAGCTCGCCGCGCTCGCCTACGTCGGCGGCGAAGCGCGAGCTCTCCCGCAGCCCACGGCGCGCGAACCCGAGGATGACGAGCGGGACGATGCCGACGAAGTAGACGCTGCGCCAGCCGTACGGCGTCTTGATCAAGAAGGGCACGACGCCGGCGCACACGATCGAGCCGAGGCTCGCGAACGCCTGAATGACGCCGATGACCATCCCGCGGCGCGCGGCAGGAAACTCCTCCGCGGCGTACACCATGCTGACGGCCCACTCGGCGATGAGGAACATGCGCGCTGCGAGCTGCAGAACGGCGAAGGTCGCGATGTTCGGGGAAAACCCGGTGAGAAACGTGAGCAGCGTGTAGCCCGCGATGGTGAGGGTCAGGACGCGCTTGCGGCCCCAGTGATCGGCGCGACGCACGAGCAGGTACGCGACGACGGTGCCGACGTTGATGAACGAGACGAGCGCCCCGCCCTCGGACTTCGAGAGGCCGAGCTCGCGCGAGAGCTCGGGAAGGATCTGCGTGAGCGCGAAGAAGTCGTACCCCTCGAAGAAGGTCGCGACGCTGAGGAAGACGAAGAGCTTCTTCTGGTAGGCGCTGAGCGGCGCGTTCGAGGAGGCCGGCGCGTTCGACGAGGCCGGCGCGTCGGGGCCGACGCTCATGCTCGCTCACCCCATGCGCTACATCGCAAAGCCAAAGCAGAGTGAGCCTAGGGGATCCTCGCGCGTGCGCGAAGCGCGTCGAGCAGCGTCTTCGGAAACGCGGCCGGCATCACCGCGACGTCACCCGCGCTCGCGACGACCCGCTCCCCGAGGTGGCGACGAAGGAGCTCCGTGAGGACGGCGCGACCGACCTCGGACGGCGCATCCACCGCTCGGGCGTGCTCGAGGAGCGCCTCGACGCGCCGCCGGTCGCCCGCGAGATCGGCCGCGAGCGCCGCCAGCAGGAGCGCATCGAGATCCTCGGGCTCGGCGCGCAGGCGCGGCTCGAGCAGGGAGAGCGCGAGCTCCGGGCGCCCCTGCAGGATGGCGACGAGGGGCAGCGCCACTTCGTCGAGCCGGGCGTGGCGCGCGACCGCTCGCGCTCGCTGGACCTGGCCCGCACGAACGAGCCGAGCGACCTCGGCGATGGCCGGCTCCTCCTCGAGCCGCTCGCCTTCTGCGTGCATCGCGCCGAGTGCTCGACGCGCCGCGGCCTCGAGCGACGCGGCTCCCCGGACGCGCGCGACGGCGAGGACGAGCCCCCATGCGGCCTCGCTGCGGTCGTCGGCGACGACGAGCTCGAGGACGAACGCGAGGGTCGCGGCGCTCGAAGGATCGAGCTCGGTGCGAAGCTCCGCGACGGCGAGCCGCGTGTCACGGTCGGCCGGATCCGCCGCGAGCGCTCGGAGCGTCGCCATGCGCGCGGCGCCGGAATTTCCGCGCAAACTCGCGCAGCGCGCACGCTCGAGCCATAAGGCTGCGCTATTTGGAGCGAGCCCTGAGGCCCGCTCGAACGCGGCATTGGCGCGCGCGGCATCGCCCCTCTTGCACCGCACGGCGCCGAGGCGGACCCACGCGAGAGCCGCCTCGGGATCGCGCTCGACGACGCGCTCGAACGCCACACCCGCCCCGTCGAGTTCGCCCCTCGCCTCGAGCTCCACGCCGCGCGCGAAGCTCGCATAGCTGTCCTCGTCGATGAACCGTTCGTGGCGTAGCTCGCCCTGGTACACGCGCTCCACGCGGTAGCGCACGCAGCCGAGGCACGAGACGGCGAGGAGCAGAGCGGCGAGCGCGGCCGGAACACCGACTCGAGCGGACACGCGATGGCGGCGAGGCAGCGCGCGCGGACCTCCCCCGACCCTCGGCAAGGCTGCCTCGGCCATCCACCAATCTCCGCGGGCCACGGGCAGTCGCCCTCAGCCGATCCCCACGCCCGAAGCGCCGAGCGCGAGCGCGAGCGGACGAAATCCGCGGCGCTGTGCGAGGTGGCGGAAGCGTTCGCCCGAGGGCTCGCCCCCCAAGTAGATGGCGACGTCGCCCCCTCCGGCGCCCGCTGGACCGAAGGCCGCATTGCACTCCGCCGCGACGCACGCGAGCTCGGAAGCGGCAGGACTGAAGATCGGCACGCCGGCGTCGTGACCGAGCGCGGCGAGCGCGCCCCATTGGTTCGTCAAGGCAACGACGAGCTCTGCGACGGTCGTGGCGACGCGTGCCGCCTCGGCGCCGCCGGAGGCCACCTCGAGGTGCGCGCCGTAGGAGTTCGCGGGCGACGCGGCGAAGTGCCGGATGCGCGCGAGCATCCCGGCGGTGGAGCTCACCTCGGGGCTCAGCCACGTCTCGACGAGCAGCCCCGTCGGCAGCGTGTGCGGCGCGACCGTGAGCCCCGCGCCCGCTTCGGTGCAGAGCGCCGCATCGAGCCGACACGCGAGCACCCCGCCGAACGCGCTCGCCGCGACATCCACGCCGCTCCCGCCGCCCTGCGCACGACGATGGCATGCGAGCGCGTCAGGAAAGACGTGGGCTCCGAGCGCTCCCTCGTCGACGCCGGCGTCGAGCGCCTCGGCCGCGAGCGACGCGACGAGGATCGCAGCGCTCGAACCGAGCCCGAGCTTGCGGCTATCGCCGTCGGCCAAGAGCTCGCGCAGCGCGCTCGCGTCGAAGCCAACCGCCCGCCGCAAGAGGCCTCGCTTGACGGCCGCGGCGACCTCGCTCGTGATGACGCGAGCCGGCAAGGCGCTGTCCGCGACGGCGTAGCGATCCACCGCGGCGACGATCGCCGGCGCCCCCTCGAGCACCGAGTAGGCGCCGCTCAGCACGAGCTTGCCTGGCGCGCGAGCGACGCTCATGGGGTGGGCTCCGACTGCGGTCCTTCGAGGACATGCGCACCGCCGCCCGGCTGCGCCATGATCGTACGCAAGACGCCGGGGATCGCGCGGAGGGCGAGCGCGACCTGCTCGGCGTGAGACGCGAGCGTCACGACCTTCACGTGGGGGCCGGCATCCATCGTGAAATAGGCCGGAAGCCCGCCCTGACGCATCCGCCGCACCGCGTGCATGACGTCGACCGTCGTCCCATTCCAGTAGAGTATTCCCGGACAGGCGGAGAGCGCGGTCGCGTGCATCGTCAGCGCGCTCGCCTCGACGGCGGGCCCCAGCGCCTCGATGTCTCGATCGAGAACCGCGCGCTTGATGCGCTCGAAGATCGCCGGTGCTGCCGCGAGCCAGCCGCCGTAGAGCGGGCTCGTCTCGGTCGTGAGGTTCATGCCCTCCGTCGAGCCGACGTCTTTGGCCCCCTCGCTGGTCACGGCCACGACGAGGCGGAGATCCCAGTAATCCGCGGGCGCCACCGGGCGCGCGGGAAGGAACTCGGACTCCGGCTCGCCCGCCGCGAGCTCGACGAAGCCGCCGTAGAGGCTGCGTCCAGAAGACGCGGAAATCCGCCGCGCGAGCGAGCTCAGTCGCTCGGTCGGCAGCGCCGTAGCGAGCGCTCGGTCAGCGGCCACCGCGAGCGCCGCGAAGGCCGACGCGCTCGAGGCGAGGCCCGCGGCGGTAGGAAAATCGTTGCGGCTCGACACGCTCGCGCGCGGCCGCGCCCCGGACTTTCCGGCCTCGAGCCACAGGAGCTCGAGCAGCGCGAACGCTCGCTCGGCCGGCCTTCCGTCGCTCTCTCTGCCGTTCAGCACGAGCGAGTCGCGCTCCGCGAGCTCCACGCGCGTCGTCGTGCTCATGCCGGCCAGCGTCACCGACAGGCTCGGCACGCTCGGAACGTTGCGCCCCTTGTCCCGCTTACCCCAGTATTTCGCGAGCGCGATGTTGGGATGGGCCACGGCGACAGCCAGGGTCATGCGAGAGCTCCGTCGCCGTTCGTTGTTCCCGCCTCGATCCGCACGGCGAACCCCTCGTAGCCGACCTTCCGCCACGCGGCGACGATCGCCTTGGCATTGGCCTCGTCGTCGCGATCGCCCGCGGCGCCGGCGAGCGCGAACACCGCTCCACCGCCGCCTTTTCCCGTCAGCTTAGCGCCGCGCGCCCCGGCCGTTACCGCCGCGCCACAGAGCTCGTCGAGCGCCTGCGTCGACAGCTCCCATGCGCGCAGGCGCACGTGCGCCTCGTTCATCAGCGCACCGACCTCGTCGAGTCGCGCATGGGCGAGGGACTGCTCCGCATTCTGCGACAGCTCGCGAAACGCCGCGAGCTCCGCGGCGAATCGTGCCTCGTCGCGCACGCGTCGCCGAGCCACCGCTTCGACCATGTCCTTGGTCGAGGCGCGCTGCCCCGAGAGCCCAACGCAGACGACGAGCGCGCGAGCGAGCGGCACGGGCTCGGCGACGCCTCCGCGCACGAAGCGAATTACGCCGCCGCGCATGGCAGCGGCGACATCGACTCCCGAGGGGTTGCCGTGAAAGACACGCTCCCACGCCATGGCGCGCTCTCGGACGCGGCGATCGACCTCGGCGGCGTGCCCCACGAGCGCCATGCCGCTAGCTCGCTCAAGATCGAGCGCCTCGAGCGCGCGCGCCACCGCGACCCCTGCCGCCGCCGAGTACCCGAGCCCCGCGGCTGCCGGAAGATCGCCGGTCACGCGGATCTCGAGCGCGGGTCGGGGGCCGCTCGACCCCAACGGCTCGAGCAGCGCGGCGAAGGCGCGCGCGAGCGGGGAATCATCGCCGACCTCGCAGCGCTCATGGTCGAGCTCGAGCGTCGAGCGCGCTCCCGTCGCCGCGCGCAGAGTGGCCACGAGCGTCTTCGCGATGCCGGCCACGAGCGCCGGCACGCCGTACACGACCGCGTGCTCGCCGAAGAGGATGAGCTTTCCCGAAGCGACGCCGAGCGACCGCACCGTCACGGCTCGACCTACCACGTCACCGGTACGGATTCGCGAGGTCGTCGTCCGCGCCCGGAGGCGGCTTCGGCTGCGCGGACGCTTGCGCGCGAGCGGCGCCGTCAGTCGCAGGTGTTGCGCCAGCGGATGTTGCACCGGCTGGCGTTGCACCGGCTGGCGTTGCACCGGCTGGCATTGCACCGGCTGGCATTGCACCGGCTGGCATTGCACCGGCTGGCATTGCACCGGCTGGCATTGCACCGGCTGGCGTTGCACCGGCTG
>SYFR01000215.1 GCA_005800325.1 Myxococcales bacterium
CTGTCGGGGGCGCACTGTCGGGGGCGCACTGTCGGGGGCGCACTGTCGGGGGCGCACTGTCGGGGGGGGCGCACCGTCGGGCCCACGGGGTCGGGCGCATGGGCGGCCGTGCGGCATCACGCCACGCGAAACCCGCGCAAAACGGCGCTCGTGTCGCCGTCTCGCTGTCCGATCGCGATGAGCCGAGCCTCGGCGTCGAACCAGGCGCACGGGCACGCGGCGGGCGGCTCGCTCACGAACGAGCTCGGCGAGAGGGGCTTGCCGTGCAGCGCGCGCGTGGCCCCGTCGGGCGTGACCGCGACGCTCGGCAGCACGAGGCGCGCCGCCTCGCCGACCGCAACCATGGGCGAGCCGCGATGCACGTCCTCGAGCCGCACCGCCCTCGCTAGGGTGAATGGTCCGCTCGCCGTGCGCCGAAGCGCCGTGAGGTGCGCCGGGAGGCCGAGCGCGAGGCCGAGATCGCGCGCGAGCGCCCGGACGTAATAGCCCTTGCTGACGGTGAGCTCGAGCTCGAGGCTCGCGTCGTCGACGTCGAGTCCCGTCAACTCGAGACGCATGACGCGGATGCTGCGGGGCGGCAGCTCGAGGGGCTCTCCCTTGCGCGCCCGCTCGTAGGCGCGCTGCCCGTCGACCTTGATGGCAGCGAAGGCGGGCGGCACCTGCTCCTTGCGCGCGCGCTCGGCGGCCAAGGCTCGCTCGAGGTGTGC
Organism: Myxococcales bacterium; assembly: GCA_005800325.1. GTDB lineage: Bacteria > Myxococcota_A > Polyangia > Polyangiales > Polyangiaceae > SYFR01. The sequence continues at coordinate 708 of SYFR01000215.1, forward strand.
GCGACCGTGCTCGTCGTGCCACGAAGGCGCCAGCGGGGCCGTCTGCGTGACCTCGCCGTCGGCGTCGAGCGTGTTCGTCGCGACGCCGAGCTTCACGCGCGCGACGTAGCTCTTGTCGTCGAGCGTCAGGTACCCCGAGAGCTTGGTCGCCTCGCCGAGCATCGCGACGAGCACGCCGGTGGCCATCGGATCGAGCGTCCCGGCGTGCCCGACCCGCCGCTCGTTGAGGATGCGGCGCAGCCGCCCGACCACGTCGTGGCTCGTGAGGCCCTTCGGCTTGTCGATGACGAGGACGCCGTCCATCGCGGGCCGAGCCTCAGCGCGCTGATGCGCCACGCTCGACCTCGACCTCGAGCTCGAGCCGCAGCACGGGGTACGTGTCGGGCCCGTCGACGCGGACGAAGCCGCGCTCGAGGTACACGCCGATGGGGCCGAGCCAGAGCGCATCATCGCCGACCGGCTCGCTCGTGTGGCGCGGCATGGCTTCGATCGCGCGTGCTCCGCGCCGCCGGCCCTCGAGGATCGCGCCGTCCACGAGCGCTCCGGCGACGCCCTGCTTGCGGCTCGCCGCCAGGACGAGGAGGCAACCGATGACGAGCACGCCCGCGCGCGGCTCCTTGAAATAAGGCAGTGACCGATAGAGGCGCCGCTGTTTCACCTTGGGAACGTCGCCGGCAGCGCTGAGCTTGAGCCAGCCGACGACGTCGCCGCGAGGGTCGAGCGCGACGATGCCGCTCGCTTGGGCGCCGCCCTCGACGAACGCGGCAGCGAGCGCCTCGCGGTTCTTTTCGCGCTCCGTGGCGCAGCGCAGCTCCCACGCGTTGTCGTCGCCTTCGAAGTGCCAGAAGTGGCAGTAACAAGGGCAGCCTTCGCGCTCGAACAGCGCCGCGAGGGGCGCCGCGTGCTCCCGTGTGGCGGGCTCGACGCGCACGCTCACGGAGCGCTACCTCGGGTGCGGGCGTGCGACGCGCTCGGCTCTGGCGGTCGAACACCACGGCTCGGTGCGGCTCGCTCGACCGCGCTCGCGAGCGAAAACAGCGCGGCCTCGGAGAACGCCGGGCCGATGAGCTGCAAGCCGACCGGCATTCCGCTCTCGCTCCCGAGGCCGCACGGCACGCTCAGCGCGGGCACGCCGGCGAGGCTCGCGGGCAGCGTGTAGACGTCCGCGAGGTACATCGCGAGCGGGTCGTCGACTCGCTCGCCGAGCTTGAACGCCACCGTCGGCGACACCGGAGTCGCGATGGCGTCGACGCGCGCGAACGCGGCAGCGAAGTCCGCCGCGATGAGGGTGCGCGCCCGCTGCGCGCGCAGGTAATATGCGTCGAAGTACCCCGCCGACAGCACGTAGGTCCCGAGCAAGATGCGGCGCTTGACCTCGCTGCCGAAGCCGGCGCGCCGCGTGTCTCGATAGAGGGACGCGAGCTCGCTGTGCGCCGCGGTCGACTCCGAGCGAAGTCCGAAGCGAACGCCGTCGAAGCGCGCGAGGTTCGACGAACACTCGGCGGTCGCGACGATGTAGTAGGTCGCGACGGCGTAGCGAGTGTGAGGCAGCGTGACGGGCTCGACGCTGGCACCTGCCCGCTCGAGCGCGGCCACGGCGTCGCGCACCGCGGCCTCGACCTCGCTCGCGAGCCCCGCCGCGAAATACTCCTCGGGCACGCCGATGCGGAGCCCGCGCACCTCGCGCTCGCACGCCGCGACGTAGTCCGGAACCTCGCGAGCGGCGCTCGTCGAGTCGCGTTCGTCGTACCCAGCGATGCACTCGAGCAACAGCGCCGCGCCGCGCACGTCGTTCGCCATCGGCCCGACCTGATCGAGGCTCGAGGCGAAAGCGATGAGCCCGTAGCGCGAGGCGCGGCCGTAGGTCGGCTTCACGCCGCCCGGGCCCGTGAAGCTACAGGGGTGGAGCA
>SYFR01000216.1 GCA_005800325.1 Myxococcales bacterium
AGCGAGAGCTGCGACCCACCGAATGGGGATCCCAGCACCGGCTGCGCCGCGGGCACGCCGCCCTGCGACGACGGCATCGGCTGCACCCTGGACTCGTGCGACGAGGCCGCGGACGCGTGCACGGCGCCGCCTGACAGCGCCGCCTGCAGTGATGGCCAGTTCTGCAATGGCAGCGAGAGCTGCGACCCACCGAATGGGGATCCCAGCACCGGCTGCGCCGCGGGCACGCCGCCCTGCGACGACGGCATCGGCTGCACCCTGGACTCGTGCGGTGAGTCCACGGACAGCTGCGCGCACACGCTCGACGACGCGTCCTGCTCCGATGGGCAGTTCTGCACCGGCGTCGAGACGTGCGACGCGCTCCTCGGCTGCCAAGCGGGCACGGCGCCCCCGTGCGACGACGGCGTCGCCTGCACGAGCGACTTCTGCAACGTGAGCCAGGACATGTGCGGGCACGCGCCGAGCGACACCGCCTGCCAGAACGGCAGCTTCTGCGACGGGGTCGAGAGCTGCGACGCGAAGCTCGGCTGCCAGGCCGGGGCGCCCATCGACTGCTCGGACGGGATCGCGTGCACGAGCGACGCCTGCGACGAGGGCGGGGAGAGCTGCGTCAAGACCCCGAACGACGCGGCGTGCAGCGATGGCCTCTACTGCAATGGCGCGGAGCACTGCACGGCGGGGATCGGCTGCGAGAGCGGAGCCGCGCCCGTGTGCAATGACGGGCTCGCCTGCACTTCCGACCAGTGCAACGAGGCCGCCGACGCGTGCGCGTTCGCAGCGAATGATGCCTTCTGCGACGATGGCCTCTATTGCAATGGCACCGAGACTTGCAAGCTCGCCGGCGGCGCCCCCGTCACTGGCTGCGCGGCAGGGCAGACCGTGGCCTGCGCGAGCGACGGCGTCCCCTGCACCGCGGAGCAGTGCAGCGAGGCGGCGGACAAGTGCGAGAGCCAGGCGCTGAGCAGCTCGTGCCCGATGGGGCAGCTCTGCGTCGTGCCGCTCGGGGGCTGCGTGCCGGCGACGGCTTGCACGATGGACGCGCAGTGCACGGACGGCAATGCCTGCAACGGAGTCGAGAGCTGCGACACCGCGCTCGGGATCTGCAAGAGCGGCACGCCCGTCACCTGCAACGACGGCATCGCCTGCACCGTCGACAGCTGCAACACGACGACGGGCGCGTGCAGCTACGCGGCGAATCACGCCTATTGCAACGACGGCTTCGCCTGCAATGGCCAGGAGGCGTGCCAGGGCGGAGTCGGCTGTGTGGCCGGCGCGGCGGTGAATTGCAACGACGGCATCGCGTGCACCCTCGACAAGTGCAGCGAGCCGAGCGGCGCGTGCACGCACCAGGCCCAGAACGCGCTCTGCCAAGATGGGAAGTTCTGCAATGGCTCGGAGAGCTGCGACGCCGGCACGGGCTGCAAGGCTGGCGCGCCTCCCTCGTGCAGCGACGGGGTCGCCTGCACCACGGACACGTGCGACTCGACCAAGGACAAGTGCGTATTCGCCGCGGACGACGGGCAGTGCGCTTGCGGCGAGACCTGCGACGCGAGCCTCGGCTGCGGCAGCTTCTGTGCGGTCACCGAGTGCCAGGGCAAGGTGTACGACTGCGGCGACTGCACCGACAACGACGGCGACTGCAAGATCGACGCGAGCGACGCGATGTGCCTCGGGCCGTGCGACAACCAGGAGGCGGGCTTCTCCATCGACATCCCCGGCGGCAACAGCGCGCCGTGCAAGCAAGACTGCTACTTCGACGGGGACACCGGCGCCGGCAACGACGACTGCTACTGGAGCCACGAGTGCGATCCCTACGAGATCGGGCCGAAGTACGATCCGGAGGGCAAGCAGTGCGCCTACTCGGCGAGCGCCAACATCCCCGGGACGGGCATGAGCTGCAGCGAGGCGCAAGCGGGGCAGTCGCAGATCTGCACCGACACGTGCGAGCCGCTCACGCCGAACGGCTGCGACTGCTTCGGCTGCTGCCTCGTCCCCGGGGCACCGAGCCCGGTGTGGCTCGGCTCGGCCGACGCGAACGGCGAGCCGTCGTGCACCGTCGACACGCTCGGCGATCCGTCGAAGTGCCGCCCATGCACCCAGGTGCCGGGCTGCCTCAACAGCTGCGAGAGCTGCGAGGTGTGCGTTGGGAAACCGACCCTGCCGCCGGAGTGCCTGTGCCAGAGCTGCGAGCCCGGCGTGCAGCTGTGCGGGGAGCCGTGCGGCACCATGTGCCCCGTCGGGTTCTACTGCATCAGCGGCTGCTGTGCGCTCGCGCCGTGAGCGGGGGCGCCGTGAGCGGGGGCGCCGTGAGCGGGGGCGCCGTGAGCCCGCTCACCGTGAGCGGGGTCGCCGTGAGCGGGGGCGCCGTGACCGCTGCGACGATTCGTGTGGTGAGTCGCTGATTCACCGCACTATCCTGGCGCGATGCACGTTCAGGCGCGATGGAGTCTCTTCTTGGCGGCGGGCGCGCTGCTCGGCTGCTCGGCGACGCGAAGCTCGGCGTTCGGCGACGACGGCGACAGCCACAGCGGAGCGACGTCGGTGACCGCGGCCTCTTCCTCGAGCGGCGCTGGCGGGCACGGCGGCGGCGGCCTCGGCTTCGGCGGCGCCGGACAGGGCGGCTCGGTGCCTTGCGGGCAGCCGTGCTCCGCGGACTTTCACCACGTGGTCGACTGCGGCGGCAACGTCCTCGAGACGTGCACGGGCACGGACGGCTGCAACCCCGGAACTGGCAAGTGCGAGAACGCCTGCACCGTCGCCGAGGGCAACAAGCTCTCGGTCGGCTGCCGCTACCTCTCGACGTACATGGAGAACTACGGTGGCCAGTGCTTCGCGGCGTTCGTGGCAAACACCTGGAACGAGCCCGCGCACCTCACCGTCGAGTACGCCGGGCAGATGCTCTCGCCGGGCACCTTCGGCTTCATCCCGGTGGGCACCGGCCCGAACCTGACCTTCGAGCCCTTCAATGCGGCCGCCGGGATCCCGCCGGGCGAGGTCGTGGTGCTGTTCCTCGCCGGGCAGCTCGGGACGCCCGGCCCGGGCCAGGCGTTCTGCCCCAAGACGCCGGCCGTGCCCAATGCCCAGCTCAACGGCACCGGGATCGGCGCGAGCTTCCGCATCGACGCGGACGTCCCGGTCGTCGCCTACCAGATCAATCCCTATGGCGGCGGCAGCGCGGCGGTGACCGGAGCGTCGCTCCTCTTGCCGACGAGCGTGTGGAGCGACAACTACGTGGCGGTCACGGCGTACCAGTCGAATAACCCCGCGAACCCGAGCTTCAACATCGTCGCCGAAGAGAACGACACCAAGGTGACGCTGCTGCCGACCCAGGCGCTCGTCGGGGGCGGCGGGATCCCCGGCGGCGCGGCGAACGTGCCGCTTACCTTCACCCTCAATCGCGGGCAGCACGCGCAAATTAGCCAGCCGACGGATCTCACGGGCAGCGTCATCCAGACGACCAAACGCGTCGGCTTCATGGCAGGCCATCGCTGCGCCTTCATCCCGCAGGGCGTCCTCTATTGCGATCACGGCGAGCAGATGATCCCGCCCATCCAGTCCCTGGGCAGCGAGTACGCCGGCGTCATGTATCGCCCGCGGATGGGCGAGCCCGCCGTGTGGCGCGCGATCGGCGTCGTGGACGGCACGACGCTCACCTGGTCGGCGCCCGTGGGCGGCCCGGCCCAGCTGGCACGCGGCCAGGTCGCCGAGTTTCACACCGGCACCCCCTTTCTGGTCTCGAGCCAGGACGCCGACCATCCGTTCATTCTGTTTCAGCACATGAGCGGCTCGACCTGGAAGCCCGGGATGGACGGCTACGGCGACTCGGACGCGGTCATCAGCGTGCCGACCAAGCAATACATGCGAAACTACGTGTTCTTCGCCGATCCCACGTATCCCGAGACGAGCCTCGTCGTCGTCCGCGCCAAGGGCCAAGACGCGAAGTTTCACGACGTCACGCTCGACTGCGCCGGCGTGCTCCCCGGGTTTCAGCCCGTCGATCCGACTGGCAACTACGAGTGGGCGCGCGTCGACCTCATCACGGGCAACTTCCAGAACGTGGGCAGCTGCTCGACCGGCCGCCACGAGATGGCGAGCGACGCGCCCTTCGGGCTGTGGGTCTGGGGCTGGGGAACGCCGCTCACGAGCACCTTCACGAAGAACGTGTCCTATGGCTATCCCGGCGGTATGAACGTCGTGCCCATCAATGACGTCGTCGTGGTCCCCGACCCGAGGTAGTCGGGCCGGAGGCGCGAAAACTACCCCACCGCGCCCAAGTGCCACGCTCGTGGCAAGTTGCCACACGCCTCACGCGTGTCCCTTCGGCCGATGCCGCGCTGCGTACTACGTGACTGGTGTCGAACGCGGCGGTCTTACCCCCTCCAACCCGCGCAGCGCCCCCTGGAGGGGGAGGGAGTAGGACCGCCGCTCGCCGATCAAGACCAGCTTCCTAGCGGCGGAACGCGGTGCACTGCTTGCAGATTGCTGACCCATGGCGTACGGGACGAGCCGCGTCGAGGCCGCGACGGCTCCGCTCATCCTCGTCGTCGACGACAACGACGATCTCCGCGAGCTCTTGGCGATGGCGCTCGGCGAGCGTGGCTATCGCGTCGCGCTGGCCGAAAATGGCAGCACAGCGCTCGATGCCATTGTGCGCGAGAAACCAGCGCTGATCCTGCTCGACATGCGGATGCCGGTGATGGACGGCTGGGCGTTCGTGCGTGAGTTCCGGGAGCGCTACAGCCGCTCGATCCCCATCCTAGTGATGACCGCCGCGCAAGACGCTCGACTGCGCACGGAGGAGGTCGGCGCCGACGCCTACCTTGGTAAGCCGTTCGAGCTCGAAGACCTGTACCGCGCCGTGGAGGACGCGGTGCTCGACTGAGGCATGGCGCGGCACGACTACCGGATGGGGCTCGTCGGCAACTGTGCCTTCGCCGCGCACGTCGACGATGAGGCGCGCGTCGTCTGGCTGTGCTGGCCCCGCTTCGACTCGGACTTCGTCTTCGGCGCGCTGCTCGATCGCGAGCGCGGCGGCGAGCTCAGCGTCCTCCCTGCCGCCACCGTCGAGCGGACGACGCAAGCCTACGTGCGAAACACGAACGTGCTCACGACCGAGGTGGTCACTTCCGAGGGGAGCTACCGCGTCACCGACTGCGCCCCACGCTATGTCGAGTTCGGTCGCGCACAGAAGCCCCTCTGGCTCGTGCGAAAGCTCGAGCCGCTCGAGGGCACCCCGCGCGTGCGCGTTCGGTGCCGTCCGCGGGGCGACTACGGTCGCCTCGCCGCGCGAGCCACCTTCGCGGGCGACCACCTGCGCTACGAGCTGGGGGACCGGCGGGTGCTCCTCTACGGCACGATGTCCTCGAGCCACGTCCTCGGCGAGCAGGCCTTCGTGCTGAGCCGCCCGGAGTACCTCTTGCTCACGTACGACCTCCCGCTCGAGTCCCCGGTCGCGTCGACCTGCGAGGAGCTGCTCGCCCGCACGATCGCGTATTGGCACGCTTGGGTGCGCGGCTGCGCGATCGGGCGCTTCTATCAAGAGGAGGTGATTCGCTCGGCGCTCGTGCTCAAGCTGCATCAGTTCGAGGACACGGGCGCCATCATCGCCGCCGCGACGACGAGCCTCCCCGAGGCGCCGGGCTCGGGCCGCACCTGGGACTACCGCTATTGCTGGCTGCGGGACGCCTATTACACGCTCAGCGCGCTGAGCCGCATTGGCCAGTTCGAGGAGATGCTCTCGTTCGCCAACTTCATCGAGAACGTCGCCGCCTCCGTCGGCCGTGGGCGCTTGCCGCCCGTCGTCGCGATCGACGGCACGCTCGAGCTCCCGGAGCGCTTCGTCGAGCTCGCGGGCTACGACGGCGCGGGGCAGGTGCGCGTGGGCAACGCCGCGTTCTCGCACGTCCAGCACGACGTCTATGGACAGGTCATCAACGCGCTCCTGCAGCTCTACGTGGACGAGCGTCTCGCGCCGAGCCGCCACACGGGCAGAGAGCGGCTCATCCGCGAGCTGCTCGAGCGGATCGACAAAACCCTCGACGAGCCGGACAACTCGCTCTGGGAGCTGCGCGGGCGAAACCTCCACCACGGCTACACCGCGCTCTTTCACTGGGTCGGCGCGAAGGCGGCGGCCAAGATTGCGCGCTCGCTCGACGACAAGGAGCTCGTGCGCTTCGCGGCGAAGCTCACGACGCGGGCCGCGCGGCGGGTGGAGGCCTGCTACGACCCCGCGCTCGCCGCCTACGCCCAGGAGCCGGGCTCGAGCGCGATGGACGCGAGCCTGCTCCAGCTGGTGTCGCTCCACTTCCTCGACCCCGCATCGGCGCGCGCCGCCGCCCACGTCGCCGCCACCAAGAGCGACCTCGCGACCAAGGGGGGACTGCTCCTTCGCTACCGATCGGCCGACGACTTCGGCGTGCCGGCCAACTCCTTCCTCGTGTGCGCCTTCTGGCACGTCGAGGCGCTCGCCGTCATGGGCAAGATCGACGACGCCTTGGAGCTCTTCGAGACGCTCCTCAAATACCAGAACCACCTCGGGCTCTTGAGTGAGCACGTCGACGCCGAGACCGGCAGTCAGTGGGGCAACTTCCCCCAGACCTACAGCCACGTCGGGCTCATGAACTCGGTGATGCGCATCGCGAGCCGCATCGACTACCCGGAGTTTTTCTAGTCGCGCCGTTGAAAAAGCGGACCGAGTCGGCGCGCGGAGGCGCCCGCACGCCAAGGAGCGGCGACAATCCCCCTGGCGTCAGGCTAGTGCACCGCATACGAGATACCGTGAAATGTTTCAATGCATGATGCAACGCAACGGAGCGTGAGGAAGAAGCCGCTAAAGTTGAAGCCATCTCAGCGACGTGCGCTCGAGCAGCTTGTCGCGCGTCGGAACGCGCCCGCCGGCCACGTCGGGCGGGCCAGGATCGTCCTGATGAGCGCCGATGGCATCAGCGGCGCGGAGATCGCTGAACGGCTGGGCGTGACACCAGTGCACGTCTCGCGGACGCGCACGCGGTGACCTGCCTGGTTTCTTCGGACCACGCCTCAGTTGAGAACGGCCCCTCGGGTTGATGATGATGTCGAGTCGATTCTCTTCTTGAACTCGTTGGGAGTGAGGTAGTCGAGGCTCGAGTGCGGACGCACGGCATTGTAGTG
>SYFR01000217.1 GCA_005800325.1 Myxococcales bacterium
CGAGCCACCAAGCTCGCCAAGTGACGAAACGGATTAGCCATCACGAGCCACCAAGCTCGCCAAGTGACGAAACGGATTGGCCATCACGAGCCAGAAAAAAGGAAGAGCCCGATGCCGAAGCTAGCTGGAACGCAGACGCACCAGAACCTCAAGGACGCGTTCGCCGGGGAGTCCCAGGCGAATCGCCGCTATCTCTATTTCGCGAAGGTCGCCGACGTCGAGGGTTACCCCGAGGTCGCGGGCCTGTTCAAGGACACGGCCGACGGTGAGACGGGCCACGCGCACGGGCACCTCGACTACCTGAAGCAGGTGGGCGATCCCGCGACGGGCAAGCCCATCGGCTCGACCGAGCTCAACCTCGCGGCAAGCGTAGCGGGCGAGACGCACGAGTACGAGACGATGTACCCCGGCATGGCGAAGACCGCGCGCGCCGAGGGCTTCAACGACGTGGCGGAGTGGTTCGAGACGCTCGCCAAGGCGGAGAAGTCGCACGCCGGCCGCTTCGCCAAGGCGCTCTCGAGCCTCGACTGAGCCGCCTCGACTGAGCCGCCGCTGGAGTGGCGAATCAGAGCTCGCCATCCAGGACCCTCGAACCCGAGCCCTCCCCATGCGGATCCGTCCGCGGGGGAGGGCGCGGCTGCCTCTCCGTGAACGTGCCAGTCGGCTGTTCGCCGCACCGCGACTCAAGTCTCATGAGCGTCATTCCGCGTCATCCCGCGTCGCCGCCGGCGACCTCGCCGCACGACGAGCGCTACTACGACGCGCGCGATCTCGAGGCGGAGCTGCGTCGCACGTTCCAGATCTGCCACGAGTGCCGCATGTGCGTGAGCTACTGCGGCTCGGTCCCCGAGCTGTTCGCGCGCGTCGATCGCGACATCGACTCGGGAGCGGCCGAGGGGGCCGAGCGCATCGACGACGCCGACATCAAGAAGGTCAGCGATGCGTGCTGGCAGTGCAAGCTCTGCTACATCAAGTGCCCGTACACGGCGGACGACGGCGCCGCCGAGCTCCTCGACTTTCCGCGGCTCATGGCGCGCGAGAAGGCGGCCCGCGCGGCGCGTGACGGCGTGACGCTCGTCGACCGCGTGCTCGGGGAGCCGCAGCTCATCGGCCAGCTCGGCTCGGGGAGGCTCGCCCCCGTCACGAACCTCATCCAGCGGAGCCAGCTCTTGCGCAAAGTGCAAGAGAAGCTGACGGGCGTATCGGCCGAGTTTCCGTTGCCGCCGCTCGCGCCCGAGCCCTTTCCCGCCTGGTTCGCGAAGCACGAGCCAGAGCCGGGCGCGGGGCAAGCCGGCACCGTGGTGCTGTTCGCGACCTGCTACGGCAACTTCAACACGCCGAGCGTCCCGCGCGCGGCGGTGCGCGTGCTCGAGCACGCCGGCTACGCGGTCGAGCTCGTCGGCGAGACCTGCTGCGGCATGCCGAACCTCGACGGGGGCGACGTCGCGCGTTTCGTCGCCAAGGTCGAGGGCAACGTCGCGGCGCTGTTGCCGAAGGTCGAGGCCGGCGCCCTCGTGCTCGTGCCACAGCCGACGTGCGCGTACACGATGAAGCGGGAGTGGCACGAGTACGTGCCGACGGACGCCACGAAGAAGGTCGCCTCGGCCGTGCGCGACCTCATGGGCTTCGTCGAATCGCTCCGCAAGCAGGGCGCGCTTCCCGTCGAGAGTGCCGGCTCGCTTGGCCGGGTCAGCTACCACGCGGCTTGCCACCTGCGCGCCCAGAAGATCGGGTTTCCGGCGGCGCGCGTCCTCGGGAGAGCCTTGCCGGACACGCACGTGCAGATCGTGCAAGAGTGCTCCGCGGTCGACGGCACCTGGGGCATGAAGGCGGAGCACTACGAGACGGGGCGGCGCTACGCCGAGAAGCTCGTGACCGCCGTCGGCGAAGCCGAGCCCGACCTCATCGCGACGGACTGCGGTCTCTCGGCACTCAGGCTCGCGCGCGAGACCGGGCGAGAGGTCGTTCACCCCATCGAGGCCCTGGCGCGCGCATTCGGATTGGAGGCATGAGATGAATCAGGTCGATCGCAGCGAGCTCTTGCCGCTCGGCGAATACGAAATCATTCGTGAGCACTTTCGCCGTCGCATCATCGACGAGAAGCGGCACCGCCGAGTGGCCGTAGGCCCATGCATGAGCGTGGTGTTCGAGAACCACGACACCGCGCTCTTGCAGATCCAAGAGATGCTGCGCACCGAGCGCATCACGGCCGAGGCCGCGATCCAGCACGAGCTCGAGACCTACAACGCGCTCGTGCCCGGGCCGCTCGAGCTCAAGATGACCCTCTTCGTGGAGATCCCCGAGAAGAGCGAGCGCGAGCGGATGCTGGTCGAGCTGGCCGGGCTCGAGACGAGCGTGTTCGTGGAGGTCGATGGCGTGCGGGTGCGGGCCCACGGCGAGGAGCGGGACGGCGCGGAGGCCGGGCGCACGACGGCGGTGCACTACTTCGCCGTCGCCCTGAGCGAGGAGCAAGCGGCGCGCGTGCGTGGGCGGGGAGCGTGCCTCGCCATCGCGATCGATCACCCGCACTACCAGCACCGCGCCGCGCTCTCGAGCGACGTCGTCGCGTCCCTCGCTCGGGATTTTTGCGTGACGAACGGAGCGTCCTCATGGTGAGCATCGAGCGACAGGTGCGGTTCGAGGAGGTCGACGCCGCCGGGATCCTATTTTTTGCGCGCTTCGCGACCTACGCGCACGACGCGATGGAGCGGCTCTTCGACGCGCTCGATGGCGGCTACGCGGCGCTCACGATGAAGCGCAGGATCGGGCTGCCCGCCGTCAAGCTCGGGTGTGAGTTCTCGGCGCCGCTGCGCTACGGCGACATCGCGCGCATCTCGGTGTCGGCGCTCCGCATCGGCAATCGCAGCGCGGAGCTCGGCTACCGCATCGAGCGCCAGGGTGACCTTGTCCTCGCCGCGGCGCTCACGCACACGGTCGTCGTGACGGACCTCGAGGCGATGCGCTCGTGCGAGATGCCTCCCGACGTGCGCGCGGTGCTGATGGCGCACTTCGCCGGCCAGTGACGCGCCTCGCGCGCGCGGTGCTGATGGCGCATTTCGCCAGCGAGTCGCGCCCCTCGTGCGCGTGGCCTACGCCTCGAGGCCCCACCAGAAGGCGAGGCGCGGCTCGCCGTTCTTGCGGCGCCGAAAGCATGGCCCGATGACGGCGCGCTCGCCGACGCGGCGCAGTTCGCACACGAACTCGCTCGCGGGCCACGAGTTGCCGAGGCCGTCGTGACGCAGCACGAGCGTGTCGCGTGCGTCGAGCTGCGAGGCTCCCGGCTCGCAACGAAAGCGCGTCCTGGCGCGACCGAACAACACGTGACTGCCCTCGGTGCCGCTCGCCGAGAAGGACTGGCCGCGACACGGGAAGGCGCGAGCGAAGTTCGCGAAGGCGCCGCGCATCAGCGCGTGCACGCCGGAAAATCCCGCGATCGCGAGCAGCCGCCCGCGCGCTTCGAGATCTGCGAGCTCTCCCGGTAGCTCGCCGCTCGCGTAGAGGTCGGCGAGGGCCTCGGGGTGCGCGCCCACGAGCGCCTCGAGCGCATGGACCTTGCCCATGCTGCGCGTGCGCCCTCGCTCGCGCGGAAGGGTGGAGTCGCCCTCGTCGCCTGCCGTTCGCACTCCCATGGCGGGCCGCTTCCCACGGTCACGAGGGACGGTCAAGCCGCGGGGGAAAGCCCCGGCAAGCCCCCAGGGCCGGCGCATCTAAAGATGGAGCAGTTCCGTGGACATCGGGGGATCGGCCCCGGTTCGGGCTCCGGTAGCCGGTGCTCCGTGCTCGGAAGCGGTCGAGGGCATCGACAGCGGGGAGCGGGGAGGCAGTGGCAGCGGGTGAGCGGGGAGCGGGTGAGCGGGGAGCGGGGAGCGGGCGAGGGCTAGTGTGAAGGTCCCCCAGTCTCGCCCACGCCCACGATGCGCTCGTAGGCGGCGCGGACCCGCTCGGTGACGTGGCGGTAGCGCGCGAGCAGCTCACCTGCCGGCTCCGCCCCCGAAAATCCCATGCGCCGCGCGAGCGGAACGATCCCCGCGGCGCCCGCCTCGACGAGGTGGGTGTCGTCGTCGTGGACGACTCGGAGTCGCTGCTCGAGCTTGCGAAGAAACGCGTAGCCCTCGCGGAGCGTCTGCGCGGTCTCGTCGTCGATGGCACAGGCTGAGTTGAGCGCGTCGATCGCGAGCCCGGTGTCCGTCGTGCGCACCCTCGCGTCGCGGCCGTGGCTGAGCTGGCACAGCTGGACGGCGAGCTCGATGTCGACGAGGCCGCCGCGCCCGAGCTTCACGTCGTATCGGCCCTCGCGCTCTCGAGCAAGCTCGCGCTCCATGCGCTGGCGGAGGCGGTGCACGTCGAGCGCGACTTCGCGCGGATCGCCGCCGCGCTCGTAGGCGGCGCGGTGCGCGATGGTGAGCATGCGCGCCCCGAGCTCGAGGTCGCCGGCCGCGTGCCGCGCGCGCAGCAGGGCGAGTCGTTCCCAGGTGGCCGCGCGCTCGCCGCGTGGCTGTGCGTCGTCGCGCTCGGCGTGGTACCTCGCGAACGAGTCGAGCGACACGACGAGCAGGCCGTGCGAGCCGCTCGGGCGCAGGCGCGTGTCGAGGGCGTAGCCGGTGCCGTCGACGTGCGGCATCGAGACGTACTGAATGACGCGGCGCGCCCGGCGCGTGAAGTAGGCGACGGGATCGTCGTCCGGGCCCGCGCTCGGATCGAACAGAAACAGGACGTCGAGGTCGGAGCCATAGCCGATGTCGCGCCCGCCGAGCTTGCCCATCGCGATGACGGCGAGCCCGCGGACAGGCTCGCCCGGCTCGAGCCCGAGCGACAACCGCGCGGCGGCCTCGAGGACCGCGTCGGCGACCTCCGAGAGCACGAGCGTCGCCTCGCGGGTGTCGAGATCGCCCGCAAAATCCGCGAGCGCCACCTGCACGGAGATGCGGCGCTTGGCGGCGCGCACCGCGCCGACGAGCCGCTCGATGCGGGCTTGGTCGTCTTCACCGTCGAAGGTGTCCTTGTGTGCAAATGCGAACGCGCGTTCTATTTCCGCGCGCGCGTCGGCGGCGGTGGGGCGACGCGCCTCGAACAGCACCAGATCGGCGAGCTCGGGACTCGTCGCGACCGCCTCGCCGACGAACGCGCTGGCGCCGAGCATGGTGACGAGGCGGCGGATCGCGGGTGGATCTTCGGACAGGAGCTTCACGTACACCTCGACCGGGCGCACTCGCTGCATGAACCTGCGGAGGTAGCGCGTCGCCTGCTCCGGATCGGCCGCGCCGACGGCGGCGTCGAGCACGGTCTCGCAGACGACGGGGTAGAGCTCGTGCGTTCGCACCCCGAGGAGCGAGCTCGGGTCGCGCGCGAGCTCGGCGAGGGCCGGGGCGAGGTCGAGCGCCGGGGGCAGTCCGCTCTCTTCGAGCGCCCGCGCGAAGCCGTCCAGATCGCCGTGGTCGAGCGCGGCGAGCGCCGGGGTCCACGGGCTCTCTTCGGCCGCGCCCTCCGGAAGCAGCGTCGCGAACAGCTCAGAGATCCGCGCGCGGCACGCGTCGAGGGCGCGCATGAGCTCCGCCTGGCCGGCATATCCGAGGCTCCGCGCGAGCCGCTCGAGCAAATGGGGCTCGCTCGGCAAGAGGTGCGTGTGCAGCGCCGTGGTGCTCTGTACCGCGTGCTCTGCGCGTCGCAAGAGCGCGTAGGCTCCGGCGATGTCGTCGGCCTCGCGCGCGGAGAGCAGCCCCGCCGAGGTGAGGCGCATGGCGGCCTCGACCGTGGCGCGCGCGCGCAGCTTCGGGTGGCGACCGCCCCACACGAGCTGCAGCGTCTGCACGAACATCTCGGCTTCGCGAATGCCGCCCGGGCCAAGCTTGAGGTCGCGGCTCGGATCGGCCGAGAGCTCCAACCGCGAGCGGACGACGAGGTCCACCATCGTGCGCGCGATGCGCGGATCCACCTGCCGGCGCCAGACGAACGGCGCGAGGCGAAGGAGCAGCTCGTCGCCGAGCGCGAGATCTCCGGCGACGGGCCGCGCGCGCAAGAGGACGGCGCGCTCCCACTGTCGACCGAACGATTCGTAGTAGCGCTCGGCCGCAGCGAGCGAGCTCGTGAGCGGCCCCCGGCTCCCCTCGGGGCGCAGGCGCAGGTCGACGCGCCACACGAACCCGTCGCTCGTCACTTCGTCGAGCGAGGCCGTCATTCGCCGCACGACTCGGGTCCAGAGCTCGCTCGCGGTCCGGATGGGCTCGCCGTCGTGGCGCTCGGCGAGCTCGACCTCGTCCGAGTCGTAGAAGCACACGAGATCGACGTCGGAGCCGGCGTTGAGCTCGTGTCCTCCGAGCTTGCCCATGCCCAAGACGACGAGCGTGCTCGGTGCTCCGTCGGCGTGGAGGGGGCGACCGAAGCGCGAGAACACCGACCGCTCGGCCTCTTTGAGCGCGGCCTCGATCGTGAGCTCCGCGAGCAAGCTCAGCTCGGCCGCGGCGCGCGCGGCGTCGAAGCCTCCGAGCTCGGCGGGCAAGAGCTCGAGGAGGGCGATGCGCATCCGCTCGCGCAGCGCGATCTGGCGCAGCGCGACGCAGAGCTCCTCGCCGTCGAGGCCCGCGAGGCGATGGCTCAGCCCCTCGCGCTCGAGGGGGCGCAGCGGGCGCGGCTCCGGCAAGAGATCCGGAGTGTTCGCGAGCGCGTTCGAAAGCGGCGGGTGCGCGGTCGTCAGCAACACCGCGACCGCGAATCGGTCGTGTTCGGCGTACCTCGGAGCGAGCTCGCCGCGCAGCTCGGCGGCGCGGAGCGGATCGATTCTCGACGCGTGCTCGAGGAGCTGCTCGGCGCTCGGCATGCAAACCCGAGCGCGAGTCTCGCTAGTTTTTCGCTCCCCGGCCAGTGCTACGATGTTCGCGTGAGGTTTCTCTGCCTCTCGGACATCCACGGCCACTCGGACGCGCTCTGTGCCGTCCTCGCCACCGCCGAGCGCCGCGGCTACTCGCGCGTGCTCGTCGCCTGGGACCTCTGCTTCCCCGGGCCCGATCCGGTCGGCGTGTGGCAGCGGCTCACGCAGCTTCGCGCCCTCGCGGTCCAGGGTGTAGGCGACCGCGCCCTCGCCACCGTGGACGAGCGCGCGCTCAGGCCACGGGACGATTTCGAGCGCCACCGCTTGCGGCGATTCCGCGAGGTGCGCGCGGAGCTCGGCCCGGCCGCGGTCGAGCGCATCGGCAAGCTACCGCAGGTCTTGCGTCAGCCGCTCGACGGCGGCGGCCACCTCTTGCTGGTCCACGGCTCGCCGCGCGATCCGCTCGAAGAGCTGGCGCACGACATGTCGGACGAGATGCTGGTGCACTCTGTCGGTGACGATCCCGCGCGCGTCGTCGTGTGCGGCGGGAGCCACGTCCCCTTCGAGCGGACGCTCCGTCGCACGCCGAGGGCCGGCGCCGAGGCCGAGGTGCGGGTCGTGTGCGTCGGCAGCGTCGGGGAGGCTCCCGGTTTCGACAACGAAAACGCACCGCGCGTCGCACATGCCGCCTTCATCGATGATTCCGCGCATGGTATCAAGGTGGAGCTTTTCAGCGTCCCGCTCGGGCGGGCCGCGAGAACGGCTGGGGCAGCGTCGCGCTGAGCTGCCCGAGGGGAACCACAGCGACTCGCATGAGCGACCGGCCCAAGATCGACGACCTCGAGACGACGCGCGTCTCCAGCCTCGAGCAGCTGCGCCAAGAGCTGGCGCTGCGGACCCAGCGCGATCGCGCCTACCTCATCGTGCTCGCGGGCGCGGACGTCGGCCGCATGCACAAGCTGCAGGACGGCGAGACGACGATCGGGCGCTCGCAGCGCGCGGACATTCGCGTCGACGACGACAGCATCTCGCGCCTGCACGTGAAGCTGAGGATGAGCGGCGCGAGCGTCGAGATCGAGGACCTGAACAGCAGCAACGGCACGCTCGTCAACGGCGAGCGCATCAGCGCCGTCGGGCTGCAAGACGGCGACAAGATCCGGCTCGGGGACACGACCATCCTCAAGTTCACCTTCCACGACCGGCTCGACGAGAGCTTTCAGCAGAAGATGTACGACGCGGCGCTGCGAGATCCGCTGACGCGCGCGTTCAACAAGAAATACCTGCTAGATCACCTCCTGCTCGAGGTCTCCTACGCGCGCCGGCACTCCGCGATGTTGAGCCTCATCATGCTGGACATCGACCACTTCAAGCGC
>SYFR01000218.1 GCA_005800325.1 Myxococcales bacterium
GTCTTGCCGGCGCCGTTCGGCCCGATGAAGCCGAAGATCGAGCCGCGCGGAACGTCGAAGGTCACGTCGCGCAGCACGTCGCGGCCCGTGAAGCGCTGCCACAGGTGGCGCACGCGGATCGCGGGCGGCCGCGTGAGGTCGACCGCGCCTTGGCTCGAAGCGTAGGCCTCGCTCATGGGTCACCTCCCCAGCCGACGACGCGCACGAGCAGGCGATCCGCCTCGAGCGGCAGGCCGGAGTCGCCGCGCTTTCCCTCGCCACCTTCGAGCTGTGCGACGAGCACGGGCACGCCGTTCGGGAGGGTGACGCGCCCGGGCTCGACCTGGGCGAAGAGGGCGGTCCATGCGCTGTCGAGCCCCGCGCTCGCCGCCTCGAGCTCGTCCCGAAGGTGGCCTGGTACGACGTCGCGACCGAGCGGCGAGCTCGGGACGAACGCAGGCGTGACGCGCGCCATCGCCGTCGTCGAGAGGCGTGCGCCGTCTTCCATCCGCGACGCGAAGAACCAGTCGCCGATCGGAGTCGCGAGCAGCGCCCCGCGCAGCGCCCGTCCGGTCCGGTTCACGACCACGAGCTCGCCTGGCGCGGGCTCGACGATGGCGATGCCGCCCGCGAGCGCCACGGTGCGATCTTCGCGCACGAGGGTCGTCTCCCAGGGACGAAGCTCGAGACCCGCGAGCCCGAGCCCATCGCGCCGCACCTCGACGGTCACCGGGGAGTCGTCGCCCGGCTCGTCGCGTGCCAGCTCGACCACGCTCGCCGCCTGCTCGGCCCACACGTCGAGCGCTCGCGAGCCGGTGACGAAGAACGAGCGCCACGTTCGCGCGCTGCCGACCTCGGCCCCGGCGCCGGCCTCGACGAGCGTGAGCCGCCTGGCCTTGCCGCTGCACCCCTTGGCGGCGAGGCCCGTCGCGACGACGAGCCCGAACGTCGCGGCCGATGCGAGCGGAAGCGCCACGAGCGCCATGAGCGGCCGATTGCGTCTGCGCCAGTACGCGAAATTGAGCGGGCCGGCGGCGATCGCGTAGACGCACAGGAGCAGCGTCGCGACCAGGATCGACCAGCGCGACGTCTCGTTCGGATCGAGCGCCCGCGCCACCGAGTCCGAGAAGCGCTCGACCCCGCCCGGAGGAAATAAGACGCTCGACTGGCGCTCGTTCGCGCGCCGCAAGAGATCGAGCACGCGCACGTGCGCGAAGGGCTCTTCGACGGCGGGGAGGCGCTGCGGATTGAACGCCAAGAGGTGCACTTCGCCGAGCCCGTACGGGGCGCTCGCGCCGTACGCCGAGGGCCGGAGGTTGCCGCCGCCGTAGCCCGACAGCGTCTCTCTGAGCTTCGCCGATGGCGGCGCGTCCGAGGGCACCGTGGCGCGGGACGAGGGCGGGGCCGGGGGCGCCGCGAACGTCAGCGCGCGCAGCGTCTCGGCGAAGACCTCGGCTCGATTCGCCGCTCCGCCCACCATCGCGACGAGCGCGTCGTGGCGCAGATCTTCGACGCGCGTCGGGACGATCGCGAGCGTGCCGCCGCCGAGCACCCATGACGCGAGCGCCTCGAGGCGTCGGGCCGAGAGCGCGACGAGCTCGTCGGAGCGGATGAGGACCGCGGCCACGCGGCTGTAGCCGGCGGCGTGCGACGGCAAGAGCGGCTCCCCCGTGGCGCCGTCGTAGAGGGCGCGAGCCACCGCAACCTCGGTCGATGCCGCCGAGGCGGTCGGCGCGCTCGGGCCGAGCCAGCCGTAGCTGCCCGGTGTCGGCGTGAGCCAAGGGTTCATCTGCGATGCGAGCGGCACATCGGCGACGTAGCGCCCGAGCGCGGAGGCGCGGTCGACGTCGACGAGCACCGTGTCGGTGCGCGCCGAGCGAGCGAAGGCCTGCTCGAAGAGGAGCTGGTCCGCGTCGTCGAAGACGCGCACGACCGAGTCGAGGTGGAGGTCGGCCCGCACCGGCAGGTCGAGCTCGATCGTGGCTCCGGCGGCGATCGTGAAACCGGCGGTCGTGCGCCGTTGGCCGCGGAGATCGTGTGCCTTCGCGATTTCGACCGTGCCCGCGCGCGACTCGGCCGAGCGATTGCGGATCATGACCAGAAACTCGGCCACGAAGCCGGCGCCGAGGCTCAGGTCGCCGAGCGTCGGAGCCGCCGTGATCTCGAGCCCCCGGCGCTTGGCGGCCTCGCTCTCGGTGCCAGCACCGCTGCCGCCCTTCGTGCCATCACCGGGGGGGACGGCGTTCGGCTCCGCGCTGGCGAGCGGCTTCTGATCCTCTGCGGGCGACGCCGCCGCGAGGTGGGTCGCAGCGAGCGTGATGCAGGCGAGCGCCACGATGGCGAGCGCCCGTGCGCGGCAGTGCGCGCGAATGCGGAGCAACACCCGCATCACCTGGCGCTCTTGCGGCGTCGGCCCACGACTCGCGCCCACGGATCGGCCACGGAGGCGCGCTTGCTCCGTACCGCGGCGCTCATGCTCGCGCTTCATCAATTTTCGCGGGTCGCTCCGGGACGTGCGCGAGCAGGGCCTCGACGAGCTGATCGGTGCCGATGCCGTCGGCCTCCCCCTCGAAGGAGCGGATCAAGCGGTGGCGCAAGACCGGCTTGCTCACGCGCTGGATGTCCGCAAACGCGACGTGCGCGCGGCCCTTCAGCACGCTCGCCGCCTTCGCCGCGAGCACGAGCGATTGCGCGCCGCGCACGCCCGCCCCATAACGCAGCGCACGCCGCACGAGCTCGGGCGCGGCCTTCGAGGCGGGGTCGCTCGCGCCGACGAGCCGCGCGGCGTAGCGCATCACGGGCTCGGCGATCGCGACGTCGCGACAGGTCTCCCGAAGCGCGAGCACCTCCTCGAGCGTCATCACGGCGTCGGGCGGGGCGCTCGCGTGCGCCGTCGTTCGCACCAAGATCTCCGTAGTCTCGTCTTCGCTCGGGCTCGGCACCATCACCTTCAA
>SYFR01000219.1 GCA_005800325.1 Myxococcales bacterium
CACGACCTCGCTCGACGAGACCTACGCGCTGCCGACCGAAGAGGCGGTGACGATCGCGCTCCGGACGCAGCAGATCGTCGCGCACGAGAGCGGGGCCGCGAACGTCATCGATCCGCTCGGCGGCAGCTATTACGTCGAGTGGCTCACGAACCGGCTCGAGGCCGAGGCGCTCGACTACATTCGCCGCATCGACGAGCTCGGCGGCATGGTGTCGGCGGTCGAGAAGGGGTATCCGCAGCGCGAGATCGCCAGCGCCGCCTACAAGTTTCAGCGGGCACTCGACGACGGCGAGCGGGTGATGGTCGGCGTCAATCGCTTCGCGGGCGAGCGCGCGGCGGACATCCCCACCTTGCGCGTCGACGAGTCGGCGCAGAAGCGGCAGATCGAGCGGCTCGCGGAGGTGCGCGCGCAGCGGAGCGCCGTCGACGTCGCGGACGCGCTCTTGGCGGTGCGGCAGGCGGCGGCGGGCGACAGTAACCTCATGCCGCCGATCATTCGCGCGGCGAGCGTGTACGCGACCGAGCAGGAGATCTGCGACGTCTTGCGCGAGACTCTGGGCACGCACAGCGACCGCGCCGAGTTCTGAGCGGGCTGCGGCCTGCCCGCGCGGGCGCTCGCGCTCGAGGCTCGGTCTGCCGCGCGCCGCTGCTCGCGCGAGGTTCGGCCTGCGGTCTTCCGGGCTTCGCCGAGGTGGACGAGTCGGTTCACTTGGGCCAGTATCGCCCGCTAACTGTGGAGGCGCGGGGATGAGGGGCAGGTCGGGCTGGCGCGACGGTGGTGCGTCGCGTGTTGGCGCGTTGCTTGCGGCGGCGGCGCTGCTTTGTGCGAATGCTGCCCCGGCGAGGGCCGAGGGCGCGGCTGCGACCGCGGCCGGTGACGCGCCCGCCGAAGAGGCGAAGAAGCTCTTCGCGGAGGGCGTCGCGGCGTTCACGGCGAAGGACTACAAGCGCGCGCACGAGCTCTTGCGTGGCGCGTTCGCCAAGCGCAAACACTACAAGATCGCGGTGAATCTCGGGGCGACGGAGCTCGAGCTCGGCAAGCCTCGCGATGCGGCCGAGCACCTCGCCTTCGCGATCGCCGAGCTCGAGAAAAGCGGCAAGGCGCAGCCTGCCGATCTCGCGGAGATCCGCGGTCTCTTCAGCCGCGCGCAGCGCGAGGTCGTCACGGTGAAAATGGCGGTCACGATGTTCGGCGAGCCACGTCCCGACGCGACCGCGAGCGTCGACGGCGCGCCGCTCGAGCGGCACGGCGACTCGGTGTTCCTCGCGGCTCCCGGCGGCACGCTGCGCGCGGCCGTGCCGAGCGCGGAGGCCACGTTTGCGGTGCAGGCGGCGAAGGGACAGTCCGTCGCCGCCAAGCTCGAGCTTCGGCCTGCTGGCACGGCCGGGGCCCTCGTGCTCGAGCGGGCGAGCGCCGCCGCGGTTCCCGTCGCGAGCGGCGCGGACGGGCGACCCGATTGGCCGTTCTTTCTCGGCCTCGCGTTGAGCGTTGGCGCGGGGGTGACGGCGATTTCCACGGGCGTGTTTGCCATCTCCGAGAGCGGGGCGGCGGGCGACCTCGAGGCGAGCATCTCGGCGGCGTCGAAGCGGCCCGCGACGGCGACCTGCGCCGACTCGGCAGGGACGCTCACGGGGGACTGCAACGCGTTCTATTTGGCGAGCGGCCACTCCCATGAATTCTCCGCTGTGGCCGCGGGAACCGGCGCTGCCGCGGCCGTGGGCCTGGCGTTGTCCCTGGTCTATCGCCATGCGTCGACCGGTGGCGAGAGCGCGCCGAGCGTGGCGATCCCGGTGTTCGAGCCGAGCGTCGCCGTGGCGCCGGGCGCAGTGTTCTTCGGCGCGAGGGGAAGCTTCTGATGCTGCACTGCGCCCGCATTGGCTCGTTCGCGGCCCCGCGCCTGACCGCGGCCGCCCCGCGCCTGCTCACCGGCCGCGGTCGCTCGCTCGCCTTCGCGATGGCGCTCGTCGTCGCGTACGTGCCGCGAGCCTCCGCCGCGGTAGAAGAAAGCAAAGCATCTTCGGGGGCGGCGCCGAGGTCGGGCGCGACGCCGAGTGCCAGCGACGCCCTGCTCGCCAAGGGACACGCGGCCCTCGCATCGGGCGACATGCAGCGCGCCCTCGAGCACTACCGCGAGGCCTATACGCGAGCGCCCCGCTTCGATACGGCAGCGAACCTCGGTCTCGTGGAGCTCGAGCTCGGCCAGCGCGCCGCGGCAGCGACGCACCTCGCCGCGGCGTTGCGCGACTATCCCGCCGCAGGCGACGCCGCCCAGAAGAAGGCGCTGCTCGAAAAGGTCGCAGCAGCGAGCGACGAGCTCGGGCGCTCCACCGTCTCCGTCAAGGGGCGCGACGGCAAGCGCTCCGACTTTGCTGTCGTGGAGCTCGACGGCGCGAAGGTCGGCGTGGTTCCTCTCGTCGTGGACGTGTACGCCGCGCCCGGAAAGCACCGCATCGGCGCGAGCCTCGGTGGGGCAGCCGCCGTGCGTGAGGTCGAGCTCAAGGCCGGCGAGGCGAAGGAGGTGGCGCTCGAGCTCGGGCCCGGCGCGGCCTCTCCGTCCACCGGCGGGGCACCGCTTGGCACGGGCTACCTCGCGACGATCGTGAGCGGCTCGCTGCTCGCGACCGCCGCGCTCGCGACGGGCGCAGCGTTCGTGATGTCGTCGGCGACGAGCCGCGCCGCGGCCGACGAGCGCATCGCGGCGCTCGCCGTGCTGCAGCCGAACGACCCGACGAACTGCAATCTTCGCGCGGGTCTCTGCGATCAGATCTTGTCGCTGCAGGGGGATTCCGACGCCGCCACGATCGGCGCCGTCGTCGGCTTCGTTGCCGGGGCGATGCTCGGCGGCGGCACGATCGCCTACGGCCTGCTCGCGGCGCCGGGCGATGCGTCGTCGGCGAGCGCGACCGTGATGCCGTGGCTCGGCCCGTCGGGCGCGGGCGTCGGCTTCGCGGCGGCGTTTTGATGGCGCGGCTCGGGCGATGAGCGACGGTCGCCTAAGCGTGGGCAGCGTGCTCGAGGGCACGCCATTCCGACTCGTCGAGCTCCTCGGGCGAAGCGCGAACGCGGAGGTGTTTCGCGCCGAGCACGTCACCCTACGCAAGCGAGTGCTCGTGAAGCTCAACGAGCGGACGCGCGACGAGGATCCGCGGCTCGCCGAGCGTATGCGGCTCGAAGCGCAAGCGCTCGCGCGGCTACAGCACCCGAACCTCATGGAGGTCATCGACACCGGGGTCGCGTCCGGGCGGCCGTTCATCGTGATGGAAGACGAGGGCGGGCGGCTCTTGTCGGACGTGCTCGCCTCGGGCACCCCGCTCGAGCCTGCCGAGTGCGTGGCCTACGCCTGCGATCTCCTCGACGGGCTTGGCTTTGCGCACGAGAGCGGGCTCGTGCACCGAGACATCCAGCCGCAGAACTCGATCCTCGTGCCTCGCGCGGGACGTCGCGCCGTCGCGCGGATCCTCGACTTTGGCCTCGTGAAGGTGCTCGGTGGGCAAGACCGGCATCGGCTATCGCCGCTGGCAATGCCGACCGCGTTCGGCGCGACACTCGGCTCGCCGCGCTACATGGCGCCGGAGCAGGCTCGGGGCGAGTCCGTGGATTTTCGCGCGGACCTGTATGGCCTCGGCGCGGTTCTCTTTCACATGCTGGCGGGGCGCGATCCCTTCGCCCACCACGACGGGCTCGCCAGGCTGACCGCTGCGCACATCGCGGAAGTGCCGGCGGCGCCGTCCGCGCACGCGCCGGGGGTCGGGCCTGCGCTCGACGCGGTCGTGCTGCGCGCGCTCGCGAAATCCCCGGCCGCGAGGTTCGCGTCGGCCATCGAGATGCGCGACGCTCTGCAAGTAGCCATCCGCGACGACGCGGTCGCCGGCGCTCGCGCGCTCGCGATCAATTCGACCGTCGCGCTCGATCCGAGCAGCCTCGACCATGCCGTCGCTGTCGCTCGCGCCGGGGCGACCCCGCGCGGCGTGACCGTGGCGCGCGACGCCGTCGCGGATCCAACAGCACAAAGTGCGAGCGACGACGCGCGCTGGCGCGGCCAGCAGCACGGCGCTCCCGGCGCAGCGGCATTCTCCGGCGGGAGCGGCGCGTACGGCGCCCCCGGCGCAGCGGCATTCTCCGGCGGGAGCGGCGCGTACGGCGCGGTGCCCGGTGCCCATGCGTCGGGTCACGAGCGGGTCGCGGAGTCGCCGCGGGGCAAGGCTCTGGCGAAGCGCGGGCTGCACCCCGTTGTCGCTTTGGTGGGAACTTCGCTAGGCTTCCTCATCGTGACGGTCGTTGCGCTCATGGCGATGAAGCGGTGCGAGGCGGAGCGCCCGTCACGGGGGGAGGTGTGGACTCACGATGTCGAGCGTCTTTCGTCCCGGTGAGCGCTGCGGGCCGTACGAGATCGGGCGACTGCTCGGCTCCGGCGGCATGAGCGAGGTCTACCTCGGCAAGACAGAGACTGGCGAGGAGCGCGCCATCAAGGTGCTGTCGCCGGCCGCGCGCGTCGACGACGAGCTCGCGACGCGATTTCGGCGCGAGGTGCAGGTGCTCAGCTACCTCGAGCATGCGCACATCGTGCGGTTCTTCGAGTGCGGGGTCCTCGAGCTCGCCGAGGGACGCCAGGCCCTGTGGGTAGCGCTCGAGTATCTGCAAGGCCGCTCTCTGCGCGAGGTGATCGCCGCGAGCGGCGGGCGCGTCGACGTCGCGACGATCATCCGTTACGGGCGCGCGATCGCCGATGGCGTGGAAGAGGCGCACAAGCTCCAGGTCATCCACCGCGATCTCAAGCCCGAGAACGTCATCATCACGAACGACGACATGGCGAAGGTGATCGACTTCGGGATCGCCAAGCTCAAAGACTGGGGCGGCCGCAACACGACCGGCGCCAAGGTCGGCACGCTGCTCTACATGGCACCCGAGCAGCTCGACGACACGATGGGGATCGACGCGCGCACCGACGTGTACGCGCTCGGGCTCATCCTCTTCGAGCTCGCGTGCGGGAGATCTCCGTACCTCGGCGAGGATGGCTCTCTCGACGTGAGCGCCGTGATCCTGCAGAAGCTGAGCGGCGCGCCCCCGCCCGTGAGCCGCTTCGCGCCGGGCCTCCCAGGCGACGTCGCCCGCATCATCGATCGTGCGTGCGCTCACGATCCGATGCAGCGCTACCCATCGATGGGCGCGATCGGCGACGCCCTCGCGGCCGTGCGCCGGCGGATCGTGGACGAGCGAAGCGGCGACGTCTTCGGCGGCAAGGATCCGATCGAGGCGCCGACGGCCCGGCACGCGCCGCAACACATGCCGCGCCCCGGCTTCGTGACGCCGCCGCAGCCCACGGTCGTGCTCCCCAATTCGGCGGCGGCGCCGCTGCCCGCTCCGCCTGCGCTGTCGCCGCGTTCGGTCGTCGCGACGCCGCCCGATGCACAGGCGAACATGGCGCCACCTCCCGCGTGGACCGGCGGGCAGGGCGCCAACGCGAACGGCGGCGGCGCTTCGGGCCCGTGGCCGCCGGCGCAGCACGAGCCTCCGCATGGGCAGGCGGCGACGGCGGACAGTCTCACCGGCGTCAGGACGCCCTTGGGCGATCGCTCGAGCGGCGGCCGCGTGTGGGCGTTCGCGATCGTCGGTGCGCTCATTGGTGTGGGCGGCGGGTATGGCGTCTATGCCGTCGCGCTGCGCCGCGATCCGCCGCTCGTCGAGCCCGTGGTGCAAGTGTCGCCCGCGGCGAGCAGCGGTCCAACGAACCTCGCGTCAGCACCGCCCTCGGGCACGCCCGCAGTTGGCGTGCCGTCCGACACACCGACCGCAAGCGCATCGGCCGCGACTGAAGCACCAAGCGCGAGCACATCGGCTGCGACCGGCGCACCACCATTGGCCGGTGGTCCGGGTGCTGGTGGTCCGGGTGCTGGTGGTCCGGGTGCCGGTGGTCCGGGTGCTGGTGGTCCGGGGGCTGGTGGTCCGGGGGCTGGTGGTCCGGGGGCCGGTGGTCCGGGGGCCGGTGGTCCGGGTGCTGGTGGTCCGTGGGCTGTGCCGCCCGCTGGTCCGAAGCCGCAGCCGGTGCCAGGGCCGCCGGTCGGTCCGAAGCCGCAGCCGCCCCGCAAGATCCTCGGCGACGCGAATCTCGACTGAGCGCGCTCGGCGATCCGCGCACATCGCAGATCATCGCGCCGCGAACGGAGGGGTGCGGCGGCGAGGGCGTCCGGGCGCGGCGTTTCGTGCAAAAATCGCAGCTCGTCGCGTCGCTGGCATCCATTGGCGGTGATCCTCCGCGGGGAAGTCTCCGCGACGGTAGACGCTGTCCGTGCGGCTTGGATCCGTGCGACGATTACGCGGCACGAGCCACAGCCGTGCGCCGTCGCCCCAATGAGCAGTCCTCAGTCCAGTCGCCTCGGCGAGGGTAGCGTCGTCGACGGGCGTTACCGCCTGCTTGCCTCCATCGGCGAGGGCGGCTTCGGAGTCGTGTATCGCGCCGTGCACCTCGAGACCGGCCGCGAGGTCGCGCTCAAGGTGTTGCAGACGACCCACGCCGAGGACGCCACGGCGTCGAAGCGATTTCGGCGCGAGGCCGCGCTCGCCCAGCGTCTGCGCCACCCGAATGTCGTCGAGCTCCTCGACTACGGCGAGACCGATCGGGGCGTCCCATTCATCGCCTTCGAGCTGCTCCGCGGACTGCCGCTCAACGAGGTGCTTGGTGATTGCGGTGCGCTGCCGATCGATCAGGTCGTCGCCATCGCGAGCGAGCTGCTCGCGGCCGTGCACAGCGCGCACGAGCTCGGCATCGTTCACCGGGATCTGAAGCCGCAAAACATCTTCCTCGTCGACACACCGCCGCACACGAAGGTGCTCGACTTCGGCGTCGCGAAGGCGGTCACCGGCGAAGGCGCGAACGCGACGCAGCTCACGGCTTCGGGTCAGATGGTCGGCACGCCTCACTACATGGCGCCCGAGCAGGTTCGGGGCGGCGACGTTGGGCCGCCCGCCGACGTCTACGCCCTCGGGCTCGTCATCGCCGAGATGCTCCAAGGCGAGCGCCTCGTCCGCGGCGAGTCGATCATCGACGTCTACCTCGCGCACATCTCCGAGGTTCCCCTGCCGATCCCCGAGCGCGTCGCGGGATCCGCGCTCGGCTCGATGATCGGGCGCGCCACGGCCAAGCCCCTTGGGCAGCGCTACGCCTCGGCCGGCGAGATGCAGCGCGAGCTCGCTGAGGTCGTCGCGCGCATCGGTCACGACGTCCGTCCGAATCCGTTGAAATGGCGCAAACTCGAGCGCCCGCGCGCTGCCTCCGGGACGCTCATCATGGACGCGAGCTCGATCGTCGGAGCGCCCGCCTCGGGCGTCGTGCGCGCTCGCGAGCGATTCGATGCGACGACGACAGACCGTTTTTCCCTCGATCGCAGCGCCAGCGATGAGCCCGCCTCGGAGGGCGCGCACTTACGGCATCGTGCGAGGCAAGTCTCGGAGGAAAGTCGGCTCGCGCTCGCGGCGTCGTTCGCCGGCGCGGTCCCCTCGGGTCCGGCTCCGCGGGTGGCGAGCGACAGCTTGCGGCGACTTTCGCCGGCCGTCGCGGCATGGCAGCCGGCGCCAGCGTCGGACCGCGCGCCCGCCTCCGTGTCGCAGCCGAGCCAAGGTCCGGCGCTCGCTCCTGCGCCGACGGTGCCGCAAGCGCCAGAGCCTGGAAATTCCGGAGCGTGGGAGGGACAGCTCGCGGCGACCATGGCTCACGACTCGCGTTCGGCCCAGGCCCAAGGCGAACCCATGCCGCGCCCGCCTTGGGCGCTGGACCAGCCCCTCGCGGCGCAGTCGATCGCCAGCCTCGTGTACGCGGACGGCGCGCAGGCATCGACGAGCGCCTCGGCGGGGCCCGTGCCGTGGAACGGAGCGGCCGCTTCGCGGTCGGTGGACGACGCGCGGCGCGAGGACCGCGGCATGGGCGCCGTGGCTTGGCTCATCGTCATCGCCATCGTCGCTGCGTCCGCCGCCGCTGGCCTCTACTTTGCGGACATGCTCTAGCGGCGAGGCCCTCGCCCGACTTGCCATCGGCCAAGGGGATCTGCTCGCGAGCGTCGCGCGCGTCACGCGCCCTTGCGCGCGCCGCACACCGCGGCGGTCGATAGCCGGCGAGCGGTCCGTCGCACCGACGCGTCGGTCGCCATGTGGTCGAGCTCGTCGAGTTGGACCCAGCGCGCCGCGCGTGCGTCGGAGCCCGCGCGAACGTCCACGCCGTCGGCCGCGAACGCGAAACGTACATCGAAATGGCGGTGCGCCGGGAGCGCGCCGAACGCCGGGATCTCGTGCACGTCGAGATCGATCGGGCAGTCCTCGAGGCGCCGGGCGTAGATGCCGCACTCTTCGTAGAGCTCACGCGCGGCCGCCGCGGCGCAATCGGCGTCGCTTGGCTCGACGTGCCCGCCGGGCTGAAGCCACAGGCCGAGTTTTCCGTGCAATACGACCAAGAGGCGATCGCCCTCGGGGTGCAGCACGAACGCGCTCGCCGTGAAATGCCCCGGGTCGACGGCTTCGCGGTCGAAGGCGCGCTCTCCGCTGCTCGTGAGCGCGATCATTTCGTCGCGGTGGCGTCGCTCACGATCGTCGCGCGGCTCAAAGCGAGCCAGCATGCGAGCGAAGGGGCCACTGCGATCCATGGTCGTTCCACGGCGCGCCGATGACGCGTCGGTTCCTTTCTGTTACGCAGGGCCCATGCAACCGCAAGGGGACATCGCGAGCGCCGCCGGAGGTTACGGTCCGCCCGGCGGCGCACCACCCGGAGGAGGTTGGGGTCCGCCCGGAGGTGCTCCGCCCGGAGGAGGTTGGGGTCCGCCCGGCGGCGCCCCACC
>SYFR01000220.1 GCA_005800325.1 Myxococcales bacterium
GTCGCCGCCCCCCGGCCTGGCGCCCTCGCCGCCCCCTGGTCTGGCGCCCTCGCCGCCCCCCGGTCTGGCGCCGTCGCCGCCCCCCGGTCTCGCGCCATCTCCGCCTCCCGCGGGAGGAGCGGACCGCAGCTCCGCTCGCCTCGACGTCGCCGAGCTCGCGGCAGCGCCGGCGAGCCGCTCGGTGATCGACGAGCTGATGGCGTCATGCTCCGTGCCTGCCGGCACACCGGCGCAGGCGCGGGTCGCCGATGGGCTGCGGGAGCTCTTGCGATACGCGACGGGAGCGGGCGTCGCGGGTGCGCTCGTCGACGTGGCGCTCATCGATCTCGTGATCGCGACCCTGACCGTGCGCATGTCGCGTCAGATCGACGCCGTGCTGCACCACCCCCAGGTCCAGGCGCTCGAGGCAGCGTGGCGCGGTCTACGCTTCGTCGTGGACCGCGTCGATTTCGGCGAGAACGTCACCGTCGAGATGGTCAACATCCGCAAGGCCGATCTGCTCGAGGACTTCCAGGACGCTCCCGAGCTCGTCAAGAGCGGGCTCTATCGGATGGTGTACTCGAACGAGTTCGGCGTCTTCGGCGGGCGCCCGTACGGCTTGCTCGTCGCAAACTACGAGTTCTCACCGACGCCACAGGACATCTTCTTGCTCGACCAGTGCGCCGCGGTCGCGACCATGGCGCACGCGCCCTTCATCGCCGCGGCGTCGTCGAAGTTCTTCGGGCTCTCGGACTACACGCTGCTGCCGCACCTCAGCGATCTGCGGAGCCTGTTCGAGGGGCCTCAATACGTGAAGTGGCGCGCGTACCGAGACTCGAACGACGCGCGCAGTGTCGGGCTCGTGCTGCCGCGCTTTCTCTTGCGGCTCCCGTACGGGGCAGAGGCCATGCGCGTCCGCGCCTTCGACTACGAAGAGGACGTGCTCGATCATCACGACCACTACCTGTGGGGCAACGCCGCCTTCGCCTTCGCGACGCGGGTCGCCGACGCCTTCGCGCGGCATCGCTGGTGCCTCAACATCGTGGGACCCGAGACCGGTGGAACCGTGAGCGAGCTGCCGCTCCATCGGTTCCGCGCGATGGGCCAGCTCCAGACCAAGGTGCCGACGGAGATCGTCGTGACCGAGCGCCGTGAGGCGGAGCTCAGCGGGCTCGGGTTCATCGCCTTCACGTTTCGACGCGAGACGGACAACGCGTGCTTCTTCTCGGCGAGCTCGACGCAAAAGCCCAAGTACTTCGGGATCGGCAAGGAGGCGCAGAAGGCGGCGCTCAACCATCGCCTCGGCACGCAGCTCCCGTACCTCTTCATCACGTGCCGCCTCGCGCATTACATCAAGGTCATCCAGCGCGAGAACATCGGCACCTGGAAAGAGCGCTCGGACCTCGAGACCGGTCTGCGCACGTGGATCAACCAGTACGTCGCGGCGATGGCGGTCGTAAGCTCTTCGGTTCGCGCGCGCCGCCCGCTGAAATCGGCGCGCGTCGACGTCACCGAGGTCGAGGGGAGCGCGGGCTGGTACAAGGTGGATCTGCAAGTGCAGCCGCACTTCCACTACATGGGGGCCGAGTTCGAGGTCGGGCTCGTCGGGCGGCTCGATCAGGAATGACCGCGGGCGACGAATTCGCACGCCCTCGTCCTCACCCTCGCCCCACGCGTGGTCGAGCGAATGGGTCAGCGTATTTTCGACTCGGGGCACTCGGCTCCGCCGCGATGGTGATGTTCGCAGCGTCGTGCGGCGAGCCGCGCCCCGCGAAGCAGGCAGCGCCCGCGGGGGCCATGGCGGCACCGAGCGCCGCGCTCGCCGTCGCACCGGCGGCACCTGCGACTCGCTCGTATGAGCACGCGATCGAGCTCGTCGAATCATTCCCCGAAGGCGCGTTCGCCGACGATCCGGAGCTGCCGAATACGGGCGACGTGTGGCTCGAGATGATCTCCGGCGCGCGGCGGACGGTCGCCCTCGGGCAGTTGTACGTGAGCAACGCGCCAGCGGGTGGGCGGCTCGAGCCCGTGCTCTCCGCGCTCGGCGCGGCGGTGGCGCGCGGCGTCGAGGTTCGCTTCCTCGTCGATGCGACGTTCGCCGCAAAATACCCCGCCGATCTCGAGCGGCTCGAGCGCATGGGGATCGAGCTTCGCCGGCTCGACGCCAAGACCACGATGGGGGGCGTCCACCACGCCAAGTACCTCATCGTCGACGGTAGCGACGCCTACCTCGGCAGCGCGAACTTCGACTGGCGTTCGCTCGAGCACATCCACGAGCTCGGGCTGCGGCTGCGGAGCGCCGAGCTCGGCGGCCAGCTCGCGAGCGTCTTCGAGCGGGACTGGGTGGCGGCGGCGGGCGAGCGCACGGTCATCGAGCCACTGGGCGCGCCATGGTCGCGGCGCTTCGTGCCCGTCGTCCTCGACGAGGCGCGGGTGGAGCTCGTGGCGAGCCCCAAGGGTCATCTGCCCGACGAGGGGGCCTGGGATCTCGAGCGGCTGGTGCTCGCGATCGACGCGGCCAAGCGCGAGCTGCTCCTCCAGCTCTTGTCGTACGATGCGCGCTTCTACGACGGCGCGGCCTTCACGCGGCTCGACGACGCGCTGGTGCGCGCGCATTCCCGCGGCGTGCGCGTCCGAGTGCTCTTGTCGAGCTGGCAGACGGCGAAGAGCAAGATCCATGCGGCGCAGTCGCTCGCGCGGCGCGGGCTCGACGTCCGCATCGTCACCGTGCCAGACGCCGCGGCGGGGTTCATCCCGTTCGCGCGCGTCGTGCACGCGAAGTACCTCGTCATCGATCGCGCGATCGCGTGGGTGGGGACCAGCAACTTCAGCGGCGACTACTTCACGAAGAGTCGCAACGTCGGTGCGATCGTCACCTCATCGAGGATCGCGGCGAAGCTCGGCGCGACCTTCGACGCGCTAGCGAAGGGGCCGCTCGCGACGCCAGTGGATCCCGCCGCGAGCTACCCGGCTCCGCGGATCGGGGAGTGAGGCGTCGCCCCCTTGTCATGCGGCGCGAGTCGGCCGGCGCGAGCCAGTTGGCCCGAGTCATTCGGCGCGAGCCAGCCGGCCCGCCTGTCAGCCGCCGCCGCCCGCGCCGCCTTCACCGACGACGGCGCCCTCGGCCTGAATCCAAGGCGTCATCTTTTTCACGTACGACTTGTACGCGCTCGTGCCCGCGCAGAAAACGAACGGCTGGTGCGGGAAGGTCGTGGTCGCTTCTGGATTCGGGATCGCCGTGATGAGGCTCGCCGCCGGGTCGTTGTTGGCGATGTACTTGCGCGCGACGGCGCAGGCGACCTCGTCGTTGCGCGGAGACTCGAGCAGCGCGGCGAGGTTCATCTTGCCGGTCGCGACGCCGCCCTCTTTGCCGCCGTGGCACTGGTGCGCGCAGTAGAGTAGGCCGTTCGGCTTCGAGCAGTCCTTGACGTACGGCAGGGCGTCGACCGCCTGCGTGAAGAGCTCGGTGCTGGTGCACGGGTCGTAGGCGTTGCCGTTCGTGTCGGAGATGAGCGCCTCGATCTTCTCGAACTGCAGGTAGAGCATCGCGCCCTTTTTCCAGTCG
The DNA here is from genome assembly GCA_005800325.1 of Myxococcales bacterium. GTDB lineage: Bacteria > Myxococcota_A > Polyangia > Polyangiales > Polyangiaceae > SYFR01. The sequence continues at coordinate 3,545 of SYFR01000220.1, forward strand.
GTGAGCGGCAGTTGTCCGCCCCCGTACAGGGTCGCGTTCGGTGCCACGAACGTCTGCGGATCGCCGTGGAGCTCGATGTTCGGGATCCCCGCTTTGGCGCCCTCGGGAAACACGACGACGGTCAAGTTGGTGATGCGGATGGCGGCGCCGGTCGCCGGGTAGACCCTGAGCTCGGAGACGTCGAGCAGGCTGTCCCCGTATTCCACCCCGAAGAACGTGATCGCGCTGCCCACGAATTTCTCGCCGAGCGTATCGAGCGCCACGTAGGTGAGGCCCACCGGTTCGATCGGGCCGACCTCGATCACGGTGATTTCCGGCAAGAGCGCAGCTTCGAGCTTGAGCCATTCGAGCGTCTTTTCCTTCAGCTCCGGGAGCACGGCCCAGCGGTTGCCGCCCGCGTGCGCGTCCGTCGCGGGGCGCGTCATGAGCAGGCTCGACTCCGGGGTCTTGGTGATGAGGTGAATGCCGCTCGCGGTCTGGTAGCTCGTGATCGCCGAGTACTCGAGGCCTGGCGTGAGAAAGCCGATCTGGCCGGTGCCGTGGCAGGTGCCCTGCGTGCAGTTGATGACCAGGCCCGGCTTCACGAGCACGTCGAAGAACTCTTCGGGCGAGCTTGCGACGAAGCCGCCCGACCCGCCTCCTCCGTCGGAGGGCGGCATGCCGCCGACGCCCCCGGTCCCGGTCGTGCCGCCACCCTGCGACGCGGACGACGAGGTGACGACCCCGGCCGCGAGGTTGACGAAGTCGTCCTCGGGCCTGAAGCACGCGCCGCCGAGCGAGGCGGCACACGCTCCCGCGCAAGCAGCGAACAGAACGAACGTGCGATTTCGGGACGCGAAGGGCAAGGAGGCGCGAAGGGCCCGCATGACGTCGAGTTTTATCGGGTTTTGACCGCTGGCTGCAAGCGCAGTTCGGTGAAATAGGCGTTCACCCGGCGAGGGCTTCGCCGAGGAGCTGCTGCACCAGCGCGGCATCTGCCTGGCCCTTCGCGCGGCGCATGACCTGCCCCACGAAGAAGCCGATGAGGGCGGTCTTTCCCTCGCGGTAACGGGCGGACTCTGCGGGGTGGCTCGCGATGACGTCACGCACGAGGGTCGCGAGCTCCTCGTCCGCGAGCGGAGCGCCGCCGAGCTCGGCCACCAAGGCGGCCGGGCTGCCGCCCTTTTCGATGAGCCGGCCGAGCACCTCTTTGGCCGTCGTGCTCGTCACCCCCCCGCGCACGAGGAGGCCGACGAGCTCCGCGAGCTCGCGCGCGCCGAACGGCAGGGCCGCGACGCTCGCGCCCGAGAGCAAGCCGCGGAGCTGGTTGACTGCAAGGTTCGCCGCCGTCGCCGCGTCGGCGCCGAGGTCCGCGGCCGAGTCGACGAGCGCGCCGAGATCGGGATCGTCGGCGAGCACCAGCACCGCCGCTTCGGACACGCCTTGGGCGCGGCGTGCCTCGGCGAGCGAGCGCGCCGGCTCCTTGAGCGACTCGATGGTCGGACGTTCGCGACCGCTGGCCCCCGGCTGCGCGGCGCGGGCTCGCTTGGGTGCGGCGGGCTCGGCCGCGGGGCCCGCTGCCTGCATCGATTTTGCGAAGCCGTCGCGCAGCGTGACGGTGCGGTTGAACACGGGGAGCTCCGCGGTCGTGTCCGGATCGGTGACGAAATATCCGAGCCGCTCGAACTGAAATGGCTCGCCCGGCGCGGCGCCGCGGAGGCTCGGCTCGAGCTTGCAGCCCGCGCGCACCTCGAGCGACCGCGGCTCGAGCTCGTCGAGCGACGACGGCTCCTCGACCTTGAAGAGCCGGTCGTAGAGGCGCACCTCGGCGTCGATGGCGTGCGCGGCGCTCACCCAATGAATCGTGCCCTTCACCTTGGTCTTGCCATCGTCCTCGCGATAGGCGCAGCGAAGCGAGACGGGCGCGCCAGCCTCGTCGCGCTCGACCTCGAGGCAGCGAATGATGCCGGCGTAGCGCAGGCGCACCTCGGCCCCCAAGGCCAGGCGGTGCCACCCTGGCGGCGGCGCGTCGCTGAAGTCGTCGTGCTCGATGAAGACCTCCGGCGAGAGGGGCACCTGGCGCGAGCCGCGCGCGGCGTCGTCGGGAAACCAGGGCGCGGTGAGCACCGCGCGCTCGGGCGCGCCGTCGAGCCGCACGCGCAACGGGCTCGTCACGCACATCGCGCGCCGCGAGCGGAGGTTGAGATCCTCGCGCAGGCAGAACTCGAGCTTGCCGAGATCGACGAGGCTGTTGTTCTTCGCCACGCCGATCATGTCGCAGAAC
>SYFR01000221.1 GCA_005800325.1 Myxococcales bacterium
GGAACATCCTGCGCGTGGGCATCGCGAACGAGCCCGAACCCCAGCAAAGCCACCACCAGCGGGAGACCAGTACGAGACGCCATCGCTATTCCTCGAGGCCGGATCGGCGGCAAGCGCCGCGCGAAATTCCGGGCCGCCCGGATTACACCCGGGCATCGGCGTCGTCTACACGCAAGAAAAGTGCCGCGCAAAAACGTCGGAAAACGCCAGAAATTCAGGCGAATTCCTTGATCGAGCGCGCTCAGCGTAAGGGCCGTAACGCGTTCCCGTCGCGATCCTGACAGATGGGTGGCGCCGAGCTCGGGCTGGCCTCACGGAGTTCGGTTCGGTCGGCGAGTCTCCGCTCCCTCATGCGGGACCGGTCTCACGTTCATGCGATCGTGGCCGACGGCGACGGTTGCGGATTCAGGTGCCGACGGCGATCGCCGTCTTGTGCGCGGTGCGTGCCGTGCGCTCCGACTCTGCGGGCGGCTCCGACGGCGGGCGGTTCTTGATCGCCTCCATGCGGGCGCGGACCTCGGCCAGCGGATCGCCGAGCGGAGCGCTCAGGCACGTCGAGGCCGAGTACTTGCGCGGGTCGAGCACCACTTGCGCGCCCCGTCGCGAGGCGACGTCGACGAGCAGCGGCGCGAGGAGGTTGCCCTCGAGCGCTCGCTTGTTGCCGGCGGCGACGATCACGAACATGGCGAGATCGGTGTCGGGGAGCCCAACGCCGCGCGCGAGCTCGTCCGCGGGCGGTTGGGGATAGCCCGCGAACGCCGAAGCATCCGTCACCGGAAAGGCAAGCGTCGGCGTGTCGAGCGACTGAAGGAAGCCCACCATCCGGCCCGGCCCGCGCTCGAGCAGCGCGAAGCGTGTCGCGTTCGGAAAGCCGATGAGGCCGTTGGGGAAGTGGATGACAGCATCCGCTTCGACCTCGACGACGCCGAACCGTGTCCCTTCAATTCGAATCATCAGAGTACCCTCGCTCGATCAATCCATGTCGTCGCCAGCGGTCGCGCCGTCGCCGACATCGGCCCGCTGTTCGCCGCCTTCGTTCTGTCCGTCCGTGTCGTCGTCGCCGACCGCGAACTCGAGCTCCAAGACTCCGCTCGTTGCGGCCAGGTTGGCTGCGACGATGGCGTCGTGAACTTCGCCGCGGAGGACCGGGATCCCCTTCGGCGCCGAGATGGCCAAGCGAACGATGTTCTTGGTGGCCGAGGCGACGGTGACCTCGATGTTGGAACCGATGACGATTCGCTCACCGATCCGTCTACGAATGATGAGCATCGACGCGACCTGTAGTTTCGAGCGAGTGCTGAATGCACATTTGAGTCCATTATCTTAGAACCGCTCGACGGCGCTCGCTATGGTCAAGACCTGTCTCGTGACGGCGATGCTTCGCTCGTAGGCCGTCTGCGCCTCTTGCAGGCGGAGCACCGTCTCGGCGAGATCGCCCTCCTGCTCCTCGTGCTGCTCGGCGAGCGATTTCGTCGCGGCGTTCGACGTGACATCGACGCTCGACTCGAGCCGGAGGATTCGCCCGCCGGCGTCGGTGCGCGCCGTGATGAGCTGCCGGTGCCCCTGCTCGAAGAGATCGATCGTCGCGCGCACACCGGCGGCGTTGTCTGCCGTGAGATCGGCCTCGAGCTGCGCGAGCGCGGCGAACAAGTCCACGGTCTTGAAGGCGGCGCCTCCGTCGATGTTCGTGGCCATGCGCTGGTTGTCGGCGTACTCGATCTCCATCGTCTGCGAGGTGCCCTGAAAATTCCCCGCCGGATCGAAGGCGGGCGTGTTCGTGGCGGTCCCCGAGAACAAGTAGCCGCGCTGCCCTTTCGAGTTGGCGATGCCGACGAGCTGTTGGCGCATGAGCGCCACTTCCTTGGCGGCGTCGGAGCGCTCGTTCGCGAACAGGCCGCCGTCGGCCTGCTGCACCGCGAGCTCGCGTGCCCGGACGATGATGTCGGCGGCCGATGCGAGCGCCGACTCGGCGAGCCGCAGATCGCCCGCTGAGCGCTCCATCACTTCGAGCCGCGACTCGAGGCGCGCGATCCGGTCGCCGCGACGCACGATGCTCGAGTAGATGGCCGCGCCGTCGGACGGTCGCGAGACGACGATTCCGCGCGACGCTTGGTCGGTGAGCCGCTGCGCGCGCGCGGCATTTTCTGCCAGCGACCGCAGCGACGCGATGAGCCGCATGTTCTCGGTGACACGCATTACAACCTCTCGACAATCTGGGTGAGCATCTCGTCCGCGATCTGCAGCACGCGCATCGACGCCTCGAACGCGCGCTGAAACTTCGTCAGGTTCACCATCTCCTCGTCGAGCGACACGCCGGTGGCGCCCTCGAGCAGCTCCTCGGCGTGCGCGCGCGTCGACTCTCGCATCACGGACTCGCTCTCGCTGCCCGCGATGCGGCTGCCGAGCTTGCCCGCGAAGTCTGCGACGCGTTCGCCCGGGGTGCCCGAGGGCGGTACGCCGATCGACGTCGACTGAAGCGCGGACATCGCGAGCGCGACGGCGTTGCCGCCCGGCGGAGGCGAGGTCGCGTCGGCGGCGGCGAGCAAGTCGGGATCGGCGACGATCGTCGGCTCGACGCGGATCGTGGTGGCGGCGCCCGGCGTGGGCGGCGGCGGGAGCGGGCCGGGCGCACCGATGAAGAAGGTCGTGCCCGGGTTGCCGTTGAGATCGAGCCCGGCGGTGTGGGCGGTGTTGACTGCCGTGCCGAAGTCGTACGCGAGCTCGTCGAGCTCGCTCTGCATCGCGACGATGTCCGTGTCGCGCGCCTGTCGCAGGCCGCCGAGCCGCCCGCCGTTCACGTTGCGCGTGATGTCGAGGACGTTGCTCCCCGGGCGGATGAGCTCGATCTTGAGATCGTTGTTCGTGCCCGTCGGCGTGATCTTCAGCGTGTGCGCGGTGCCTTGCTCGACGAGCGTCGTGCCGCTCGAGAGCAGCGTGACCGAGCCGTCGGAGCGCGCCACGACGGCGACGTCGATGAGCTCCGAGACATCGCGGACGAGCCGATCGCGCTGATCGAGCAGCTCCGCGCGTCCGCTCGACTGGATCCCCGACGACTGCGAGATCTTGAGGTTGAGCGCCGCGATGGTCGCGAGCTTCGCGTCGATGTCGGCGCCGACGCCCTGCGCCTCCGCGACGAGCTCGGCCCGCGCGGAGGAGAGCGAGTCGGCGATCTGGTTGAAGGTGTTAGCCACCTCCTGCCCGGTTCGCACCACCTCGAGGCGCGCCGTCGGATCGTCGGCCTTGAGCGCCAGCGTGTCGAGCGATGCGAAGAAGGAGGAGAAGCGGTCGTCGAGGCCCGCGCCCTCGGTGGGCGCTACGGCGGCCTCGAGTCGATTGAGCGCGTTGTTGCGTGCGTCGGCCGCACCGTAGAGCGCCTCTTCGCGCACGAGTGAGCGAAACGCGAAGGTGTCGAAGAGCCGCGCGACGCCGGAGACGCTGACGCCGCCGGTGACGAACGCATCGACCGGTGAGCTCTCGATGATCGCGCGCCGCCGCGAGAAGCCGGGCGTGTTGGCCCCGTTGATGTTCTCACCCGCGACGGCGACGCCGGCCTGGTTGGCCTGCATTCCGAGCTGCGCGAGGTTGAATACGGAGGCGAGCGTGGGCATGAGGGTGCGCGCTCCCAGCTACGCGACGAACGAGCGTGCTCGTGTCGCGCGGGATCAGCGGACGATGGGGAGCCGCGGCGTGGCCGCGGCTTGGTGCGAGAGCAGGGCGGGCTGTGAAGCGCGTCTCGCTCTGCGGAGAATTCGATTTGCAACTACTGGGCCGCGCGCGTCGTGGGCTCGGTGCGAGCGCCGCGCGTCACGGGCTCGCGCCGCTAGAGCGCGACCGAGACTCGGCGACCGCGCGTCTCACCGGCGATCGCGCCTTGGGTGCCGTAGGTGGCCGGCGACGCGGAGACGAGCTGCAGCACGTCGCGCAAGCAGTTGCGTGCGTGCGCGAGGAGCACGCCATTTTCGCGGAGGTTCACCGCTAGCTGACGGAAGGTCGCGCGCTCTTCGGCAGCGAGCGCGGTCGCGCCGTCGCGAACCGTGAGCATCAAGCGCTCTTTCTCTTCGGCGAGGGCGACGACGCGATCGGTGTCGATGGTGCGGATCGCCTGTCGCTCTTCGGCGACGAGCTCGCGAAGGCGTACGAGGGCATCGGCAGGGCTCACGTCAGCCTCCTGATTCCACGATGCGGTCGGCGATGAGCTGAAAATCCATGCTGAGCTCGCCTTTGTCGACGGCCGAGCGCAGCCGCTCGACCTTGGCGACGTCGAGGCTGTTCTCGCTCGCGAGCGCACGCGCGGCCTGCGAGACCGAGACCTTCACGTCGCCGGACGTCGCCGGGGCGGAGCTCGAGCTCGAGGTCTTTTCGCTCGCGGTCTTCGATTCGCTCTTCGTCACGCGGTCGGCGCGCGTCGAGATGTCACTCTTTTCGTAGATTCGGCCAGGGATGCGCATGGTGTCCTCCGGACGGGCCTCTCCGCGGTGGCGTGTGGTGGGGACGTGGGGATGGAGAGAGGCAGTCGCCCGCAACCGTTAACGGTCGTCGGCGGGGAAGCTTGAGCCGATTCTCGCTCGGCTTGCGAACGATGCGGCTCCGGCTACGGCATTTGCAAAGGTAATGCCACCTAAGGCGCTGCCGGTTTCTCCTTCGCGTTGGAGGTGGCGGCCGGCGCTCGAGCCGCCGTGGCTGCGACGGGTGCCGGTGCGGCCGAGGGGGCCTGCGGGACCGGAAATGACGCGGATTTCGCCGCAGCCGCGCGCAAATTCGTGCGGGCGAGGGAGTCGGTGATGGCCTTCGCGAGGCCCATCCCGCCGTTTTCCGAGACGCCGGTCGCGAGCGCATCGACGACCATCCCGCCGTAGCCGCTCTCGCTGCCCGAACCACCGAAGCGCGCGGTCTTGAGGATCTGCCGCATGAACAGCGACTCGAACTGGGTAGCGGCCTCGAGGATCTTCTTCGCGTCGCGCGTGGCCTCCGCGGGCAACGGCCGCTCGACCGAAGCGCGGGCTCCGAACGCCTGCGGGTTGACGCTCTCTGCTGCCACCGCGTTGACGCTCACGGGGCTCACTCGACCACGAGCTCCGCCTCGAGGGCGCCCGCGGTCTTCAGCGCCTGAAGCACGCTGATGAGCTCACGGGCCGTGAGCCCGAGCGTGCCGAGCGCGCTCGCCAGATCGGCGAGGGACGCCGCGCCGTCGAGGTACTGCATGCTGGTCTCGTTCTCCGACACCGTGACGTCGCTGCGCGGGACCGTGGTCGTGGCGCCGGCCGCGAGCGCCCCGGGCTGCGAGACGCGGGGCCGCTCTTTGATGACGATGGTCAGGTTGCCGTGCACGACGGCGACTGGGGCGAGCCGCACGTCGCCGCCCGCGACGATCGTCTGGGTGCGCTCGCTGACGACCACCCGCGCGCCGCGCTCCGCCTTCACCTCGAGCTCCTCGAGCTGGGCGATCAGCTGCACGGGCTTACTGGCGAGCTCCTCGGGCACGACCACCGAGACGCTGCCGCCGTTGTCGGCGCTCGCGCTGCCTTCGCCCAGGCTGTCGTCGATGGCCTTCGCGATGCGCGAGGCGAGGGTGAAGCTCGGCTTCCTGAGCGAGAGGCGCAGCTTGCCGTCGATCACGAACTTGGTCTCGATCGCGCGCTCGATGAGCGCACCTTGGCTGATGCGGCCCACCGTGACGGTGCCGGACTGGACGGTCGTGCCGCTCTTGCCCTTCACCGCGAAGCCGCCGATGGTGAGGCTCCCTTGGGCGATCGCGTACGCCTTGCGATCGGCGCCCTTCAGCACCGTCTGCACGAGCACGCCGCCCTCGAGCGAGCGCGCGTTGCCGACGGACGAGACGGTGATGTCGAGCTTCGTTCCGGGCTGCGAAAAAGGCGGCATCGTGCCCGTCACCATGACCGCGGCGATGTTGCGCAGGCGAAGCTGCTGATGATCGACCTGCACGCCGAGGCGCCGCAGCATCGCGAGCGTCGACTGCATGGCGAGCGGCGCGGACGCATCGTCGCCCGAGCCGTTCAGGCCGGTGACGACGCCGTAGCCGATGAGCTGATTGTCGCGCGCCCCGGCCACCTCGGTCAGATCGCGGAGCTTCTCGGCGCGCGCGTGCGTGGGGGCGAGCACGAGAACGGCGATGGCGCAGAGGGCGCTCGTCACGGCTCGCGCGAGACGCACGGTGCGGGAGCGGCGGCGCGGGGCAGGGCTTGTCGACATCCGGGATCCTCGGGAGGGGCGATGCGTGGGGGAGCGTGGCGCGGGCGGTCAGAGCGGGTTCACGTCGTCGATGGCGCGCGACATCCAGCCCTTGCGCTGCTGATCGGCGATGTCGCCGCGGCCGGTGAACTCGATCTGGGCGTCGGCGATTCGGGCGGAGGCCACCGTGTTGTCGGGGCCGATGTCCGCTGGCCGCACGAGGCCGGAGACGTAGAGGTGGTACTCCTCGTTGTTGAGCAGCATCACCTTCGTGCCCTCGATGTAGAGGTCGCCGTTCGGCATCTCGCGGCCGACCCTGACGGAGATGCTGCCGTTCAAGCGGCCGCGGCGCTTCGTGTCGCCCTCGCCCTTGAAGTCCGACTCGCTCAAGAACGAGAGCAGCTGCGCCGGATCGAGGTCGGGGTGCGCCTTCTTGAGGGCCGGCACGATCCCGAGGAGGGCGTCGATGCCGAGGTTCATCTTGTTGTCGCGCTTGAGCTGCGTGCCGCTCTCGCCCGAGGCGTCGGCGTCCTCGTCGAGCTCGATGACGACCACGTCGCCCACGCGCACGGCGCGCGTATCCTCGAGGAACCCGCCGATCCCGTCGCTGTAGAGCGAGCCTACCGAGGCCTGGTTCTGCGGATCGACCTGGGCATACTTGCCCTCTTTGTAGCTTCGCTCGCGCGGCGAAAAAGGTCGAATGTGGCGCGGGCCGCAGCCGAGGGCGAGGCACGCTGCGAGCAAGAGGCAAGAGGTGTTCGGGTTCACGATGATGCTCCCTCCGTGACGGCGCGATCCTTCGCGACGAGCCTCGCGCGCACGACCCGACCCGAGGGGCGAAGCGTGATCGGCAGCACGTCGCCGACGTTCGCGTTGTCGCCGGCGACGCCCTTGGCGCGGATCTCGACGAGCCCCGCCATCACGACCACCGTGAGCATCTGCCCCTTCGAGGCGTCGGGCAGGGCCGCTTCGGCGCTCACGTCGAAGACGACCGGCACGGCGACGCGCGCGAGCAGCTGCTCCTCGGCCTCGAAGCTCAAGACGACCGTCGTCGTCCACTCGCCAGTCCTGCGCGGCGGGCGCGCGACCTTGGCCGAGACGCGCGTGAAGCCCGCGGCCACCCGGATGCGTGGCGGCGCCTTCACGGTCTTGAGCCGCAGCCCGGCCTTGAGCCCGGCCGCGAGGACGGCCTCGCGCGTGAGCTCGCCGAGGCGCTCGGTCGTCAGCGTGTCCATCTTGCGCACGAGCCGCACGGCGGTGGGGAGCTCGAATTCGCCCGAAATTCCTTGGGAAGTCAGCGCCTCGCGGACCTCAACGGCGGAGAGCACGCGGCTCGTTCCCGGCTGCGGCGCTGGCCCGAGATCGACGTCGCCGAGCGTCTCGGCGAGCTCGGGCAGCACAGCGGCGAGGCCGACACGCGGTGTCGCGAGCTCGATCTCGCGGAGCGGGTCCGTGGGGGCGCTTTGCGGTGCGCTCGCGGCGCTCGCCGTCTTCGACGTTCTCGCCGCGGCCTTCCCGTGTGCGACAGGCGCGGCAGCACCGAGCGCGACGGCGAGGGCGAGGCTCGTGGTCTTTGGCGTCAGGTTCATCGGAGCGTCGTCGCCTTGCGGAGCATTTCGTCCGCCGTGGTGATGATCTTCGAGTTGATCTCGTAGGCGCGCTGCACGCGGATCATGTCGATCATCTCGGTCACGACCTCGACGTTCGAGCCTTCGATCGCGTGCTGCATCAGCGTGCCGCGTCCGTCGCTGTTCGCCGCGCCCGTCGTCGGATCGCCGCTCGCCGCCGTCCCCGCGTAGAGGTTGTGGCCGAGCGCGCGCAGCCCGTTGGGGTTCGCGAAGGTCGTGAGCTGGATCTGCCCGAGCTCGGTCGCCTCGCTCTGGCCGGCCGAGGTCGCGCTGACCTTGCCGTCGGCGCCGATCGTGAGCTCGAGCGTGTCGGGCGGAACGTTGATGGGCGGCTCGAGCGGCATGCCGCTCGTCGTGACGAGGCGGCCCTGCGCGTCGAGCTTGAACTGACCCGCGCGGGTGTACCCGAGCTGGCCGTCGGGCTGCGTGACCGAGAAGAAGCCCTTGCCCTCGATGGCCACGTCGAGCGCGTTGCCGGTCTGCTCGAGCGTGCCCTGCGTGAAGTAGCGCGGCGTCGCGACCACGCGGCTGCCGAGGCCGATCTGAACGCCCGTCGGTCCCATGCCACCGTCGGCCAGCCGCCCGGGCGTGCGCTGCTGCTGGTACATGAGGTCCTCGAACTCGGCGTCCTGGCGCTTGAAGCCCGAGGTATTGGCGTTCGCGAGGTTGTTGGCGATCGCGTCGAGGCGGGTCTCTTGGGCGATCATTCCGGTGGACGCGACATAGAGGGAGCGAAACATGGCTTCGGTCGCCCATCGCAAGACCCGCGCCATCGCAGAATCTCGATCCGCGCCGGAATTTGCGGGAGTTTCAGGAAGGCGCAGCCGCCTGGCGCTCGGGCCGCGGCGTCGCGACCTGTCGTGCCGCTGGCACCTCCGCCGTCAGCTGGCTGACGCGGCGTGCCGCCCGTCGCGCCGCTAGACGCCCGCGCCGCCCGCGCCGCCC
>SYFR01000222.1 GCA_005800325.1 Myxococcales bacterium
CACTGGCTCTATCCAGGCTCGGTGCTGTGGCACGAGCAGGGCATGCGCTGGTCGTGGCGCGTGCTCGCGCGCGAGAAGAACGGCGCGGTGACCTTCGTCGTGACCTACGCCGACGGACAGAGGCGCATCGTCACGCCGCGCAAATACCTCACCGATCGCCAGGAGCGCGAGATGAGCGGACAGCCGGATCTCATCCTTCAGCTCGCGCACCACGTCGCCCGCGATTTCGATGCGCGCGGCGTGGGGCCGGTCGAGGTGCGCGCCGACGCGATCGTGTCGCTCAACGGGCGACCCGCGGCGCGGCTCATCGATGCGTCGGTCGATCTCGCGAAGATCGACGACGGCCTCGAGCGGGCGAGCTTCATCTTGCCCGCGCCCGACACGCTCCCGCTCGGCGCCCAGCGGGCTCGTCGCGACGAAGCGCGGCTCGCCAGCCGCGGTGACGTGCCATGACGCGCGCACGAGCCTCGGTGGCGCTCGCCGTCCTCGCTTCGATGGCGACGGTCGGACGCGCCCGCGCCGACGAGCCCACGGTGGAGCCTGCGCCCGCGCACGCTGCGCCGGCTTCGGAGAGCGCTGCACCCGCGGAGGCCGCGCCGCTGGGAGGCGACGAGCTAGCGAAGGAGCATGAGCCCGTCGACGTGAGTGTCTTCGCCGGCGACGACACCGCGCGCATCGCGGGCTCGGCCCATCGCGTGTCGCAAGAGGAGCTCGAGACGTACGAGGACGACAACGTCGAGCGCACGCTCACGCGGATCCCGGGCGTCTACGCGCGCGGCGAAGATGGCTACGGCCTGCGCCCGAACATCGGCCTCCGCGGCGCGAGCGCGGATCGCAGCAAGAAGATTACGCTCCTCGAAGACGGCGTCCTCTTGGCGCCCGCGCCGTACTCGTCGCCGGCCGCCTACTATTTCCCGCTCGTCACGCGCACGACGGCCATCGAGGTGTTCAAGGGACCGAGCGCGCTTCGCTATGGGCCGCAGACCATCGGCGGCGCCGTGAACCTCGTCACGCGGCCGATCCCGTGGGGGCACCGCTTCGGCGCGGATCTCGCGCTCGGGCAAGAGCTCTACGCCAAGACGCACGCGCACTACGGCTACGGCGAAGAGAACGCCGGCTGGCTCATCGAGGTCGCGCGCTTGCGCAGCGATGGCTTCAAGCACCAAGACGGTGCGGCTCCGCTGCCCCAAGCCGACACGGGCTTCGACAAGCTCGAGGCGATGGCCAAGGCGCGCGTCAACACCGATCCGGACCGCCGCGTGTACAACGAGCTGCGCGCCAAGGTCGGCTACTCGCGCGAGCGCTCGAACGAGACCTACCTCGGGCTCACCGACGCGGACTTTCGCGCCGATCCGCGTCGTCGCTACGCCGCGAGCGCCCTCGATCAGATGCGCTACGAACGCACGCTGGTCGAGGTGTCGCACGTCCTCTTGGTGCGCGATCGACTCGAGCTCGTGACCACCTACTATCGGCACGATCTCGAGCGCACGTGGCATCGCCTCGACGCCTTCGCGGGGGCGTCGATCGCCGACGTGCTCGCGTCCCCTGCGAGCGGACAGCGGGCGCTCTATTACGCCATCCTCAAGGGTGAAGAGGACTCGGTGTCGAGCGACCAAGAGCTCTTCGTCGTGAACAACGATCGCGAGTTCGTCTCGCAGGGGATCGAGAGCGTGGGCGCGATCGAGCTCCCCTCGGTCCTTGTGCCCTCGCTCGGGGCCCTGCGCCAGGAGCTCGCCGTCGGGATGCGCCTGCACTACGACGCGGCCGCCAAGAACCACGGGCGGGAGCGTCACCGCATGCAGCGCGCGCGCCTGGTGAGGACGAGCGCTCCTTCCGAGACGACCGAGCTCTCCCACGCGCGGAGCTTCGCGTTCTCGGGCTACCTCGTCGACGAGCTCACCGTCGGGCGGCTCTTCCTCGCGCCGGGCGTGCGCTTCGAGCTCGTCGAGACGGAGCTCGAAAATCGCCTCGATGGCACCGTGACGGAGGGCACTCAGCGCGCGATGTTGCCCGGCGTCGGCGCATACGTCGCGATCACCGAAGAGCTCGGGGCGCTCGCCGGCGTCCACGTCGGCTGGAGCCCTGTCTCGCCCGGTCAGCCCGAGGCGATCAAGCCCGAGGTCGCCGTGAACTACGAGCTCGGCGCGCGCTTTCGCAAAGAGGAGTCGAGCGCAGAGCTCGTCGGCTTCGTCAGCGACTACCAGAACCTCACGGGCGAGTGCACCTTCTCGAGCGGCTGCAGCGAGGCGCAGCTCGACGACCAGTTCAATGGCGGCCGCGTGCTCGTCGGGGGCGTCGAGGTGGCCGCGGGCACGGCGCTCGCTTTGCCGCGATCGTTGCGTGTGCCGCTGCGCGCGAGCTACACCCTCACGAAGAGCCGCTTCACCGAGGGCTTCGCCTCGGAGAACCCGGCGTGGGGCGTCGTCGAAGAGGGTGACGAGCTGCCGAACGTCCCCGAGCACCAGCTCGCCGCGGCGCTCGGCCTCGACTACGCGGGCGTCGCCGGGCTCGATGTCGGGGTCACCTTCGTCGACTCGATGCGCGAGACGGCGGGCTCGGGGACGCGGCTCGACGCGGAGCGCACCGACGCCTACGCCGTGGTCGACGCGGCGATCCATTGGCAAGCGCTGGCGCCGCTACGGCTCTATGCGAAGGCCGAGAACCTCTTCGACGCGGAGTACCTCGTGAGCCGCCGTCCGCTCGGAGCGCGGCCCGGACACCCGCGCTTCGTCTACCTGGGTGCCAAGCTCGACCTGTAGAAGGTTGAGCGCGCGCACATTTTTGTTCGGCCGCCGCGACGATGCTCCCGTACCCTCGGTCCATGACTCTTGCGGTCAAGGCCCTCGGCGTGGCCATGGGCATCGCGTTGCTCGCCGGACTCGGCGGTCCCACCGGCTGCGTCAGCGGGGACATCGGCGAGTTCGGCAGCGGCGGTGGCGGGGCCGGCCTCGAGCGAGAGATCGAGCCCGCGCCCGGTGGGGTTCGGCGCTTGCTCGCGCGCCAGTACAAGGCCTCCATTCGCGCGGTGCTGGGTGACGCGGCGGCGAGCGCGGCCGCACCACCGAAGGACATCCCGCTGCACGGCTTTGGCACCATCGGAGCCGCGCAGCTCTCGCTCTCCGCGGTCGACGTGGAGGCGTACGAGAGCTCGGCCCGCGCCGTCGCCCAAGCGTTTCTCGGCGATGCGAAGGCTGCCGGCAAACACAAGTCGTGCACGCCGACAGGTCCCGACGACGCGGCGTGCATGGGCGAGCTCTGCGAGAGCGTCGGGAGGCTCTTGTGGCGGCGCGAGCTCGACGCCGCGGAGCTCGAGGCGCTCGTCACGCTCGGCAACGCCGCCGGCGCCACGCTCGTCAGCTTCGACCGCGGGGCCGAGTTTGCGGTCGCGGCGCTGCTCCAGGCGCCCGAGTTTCTCTACATCGTCGAGCTCGGCGAGCCCGTGGCGGGAGCCGAGCCCGAGCGTCGCACGCTCACGCAGACCGAGCTCGCGACGCGCATGTCGTTCTTCTTGCTCGACGCGACGCCGACGGCCGATCTGCTCGACGCCGCCGTCGCCGGAAAGCTCGGGACGCCCGAAGAGGTGCGGACTGCTGCGACCACGATGCTCGCGCAGCCCGAAGCGAAGGCCGCCCTCGGGGCCTATTACGACGAGATCTTCCGCCTGGACCTCATCGACGAGACGGCGAAAAATGCCGAGCTTTTCCCCGGGTGGAGCGACTCGCTCAAGGCGTCGATGCGCGCCTCGGCCCGCGCGATGCTCGACGACATCGTGTGGGAGCGCGACGCCGACGCGCGCGAGCTCGTGACCGCGGACTACGCCTTCGTCGATTCACAGCTCGCTCCGCTTTACGGCACGAGCTCGCTCGCGCCGTCGCTCGAGAAGGTGACCCTCCCCGAGGAGCAAGAGCGCGCAGGCTTGCTCGGGACGCCGGCGATGCTGTCGGTGTTCTCCCACGCGGCGCGCTCGTCGCCCACCAAGCGCGGCGTGTTCATTCGGCGCACGCTGCTCTGCGACACGGTGCCGCCACCCCCGAACGACGTGGTGCCGAAGTTACCGGACGATCCGAGCGACGGCCTCACCACGAAGGAGCTGCTCGAGCAGCACATGGACGACGACGCGTGCCGCTCGTGCCACGCCCTCTTCGACTCGCTCGGTTGGTCGCTCGAGATCTACGACGCCATCGGGCGCCACCGCACGAAGGACAAGGGCCAGACCATCGACACGAGCGGCGTGAGCCCCAACGTCGGAGAGTTCGCGGGCCCGCGGGAGCTCGGCCAGCTTTTGTTCGACCACCCGCAGCTGCCGGACTGCATGGTCCGCAACCTCTACCGCAACTCGATGGGGCACCTCGAGACGACGGGCGAAGAGCCGGCCATCGCGGCGCTCGACGAGAGCTTCGCCGAGGGCGGCTACCGCGTGCAGGAGCTGCTCGTCGCGCTCGTCACGAGCCCCGCGTTTCGCCTCGTCGGCGCGCCGAAATGACGGCGATGAGTCCCACGGTTTCCCCCATTTAGCCCCCGAACTCACGACCGCAAGCTGCGAGCCCGGAAATCAAGCCCACGCTCAGGCCCAAAGGACCCCACGACATGGCGATCTCTCCCTTAAGCCGCCGCACCGTGCTGCGCGGCGTGCTCGCGGGCGCTTCAGTGAGCGTTGGGCTGCCGCTGCTCGAGCTCATGCTCGATCGGCACGGCGAGGCGCTGGCCGACGGCGAGCCCTTGCCGGTGCGCTTCATCTCCTGGTTCTTCGGCAACGGCGTCACTCTCGCGAGGTTCGTGCCGGCGGGCGAGGGACCGGACTATCCGCTGAGCGAAGAGCTCGCGCCGTTCGCGAACGTCAAGGAGTACCTGAGCGTCCTCACCGGCTTCAACAACCACTGCGCGCCCGAGAACAAGATCACCCACCACGAGGGGATGGTGATCTTCAGCGGCTTCAACAATCGCGACGTGGGGCAGGGGCAGGGCTTCTTCTCGAACGCGGGGGGGCCGACCATCGATCAGGTGATCGCCAACCTGCCGAGCGTGAGCGAGAAGACGCCGATCAAGAGCGTGCAGCTCGGCATCTCGAAGCGGCCGAGCCAGGTCGACTTCGGCACCACGATGCACGCGCTGTCCCACGCGGGCTACCTCATGCCGCTGCCGCCGGAGCACAGCCCGCTCGTCGCGTACAAGATGCTCTTCGACTCGTTCACGCCGCCCGAAGATCCGATGAAGCCCCACCGCATCGCGGCGCTCGACATCGTGCGCGAGAACGCCAAGAAGCTGTCGCAGCGGCTCGGCGCGCAGGACAAGCTGCGGCTCGAGGCGCACCTCGCGGGCGTCGGCGAGCTCGAGAAGAAGATCCTCGCGCTCCCGCCGCCGTGCACGAAGCCGGCGGCGCCGACCCAAGACAACGTCGACGTCAACGGCAACGAGCCGCTCGCGCAGGTGAGCGACGTGATGAACGACCTCATCGCCTACGCCTTTCGCTGCGACATCACGCGCGTCGCCAGCATGCTGTTCGCCGAGGGTGCGGGAAACACCATCTTTTCGGACCTCGGCTTCACCGGCGCGCACCACGACTACACGCACGACGGCAGCCCGCAGACTCAGTCGACGCAGGTGAGCGGCGGCGTCGTATACACGATGCAGCGGCTCGCTCACTTGCTCGAGCGCCTCAAGGCGGAGCCCGATGGCGTGAGCGGCAACTTGCTCGACAACACCGTGCTCTTCGCGAGCTCGGACTGCGCCGAGGGGATCTCGCACTCGGTGAACCAGCAGCCGATGCTCGTCGCCGGGCGGGGTGGCGGCAAGCTCGTCCCAGGCATGCACTACGCCTCGAAGACCGGAGAGAACCCGAGCGACGTGCTCGTCACGCTGCTCGGCGTGTTCGATCCTGCGGCGACCTCCGTCGGCAAGGACCAGCCCGGCTCCAACACGGCGTTCGCGCCGCTCAAGGCGTAGGGCCCGCGAGCGGCATCCCCCTCGCGCGCGAGCGTCGCGACGCCCGCGGCCTTCGAGGTGCTGCGCGTCCGAAGCCCGCTGAAAATAGGCTCACTCGCGCGCGAGCGTCGCGACGAACACGTTGGTCTGTTCGCGCGGCGCGCCGCGGCTTGAAGCGAACGCCAGGTAGCGTCCGTCCGGTGAAAACGCCGCGTCGCCGTCGAAGCCCTCGCCGAAGGTGAGGCGCACGAGCCTCGCTGCGCTCGAGGCACCGGCCGGCGCGTCGACGTCGAGCAAGAACAGATCGAGATCTCCGACCGTGGCGGCCTCACGATCGGAGGTGAACGCAAGGCCGCGCGTGCCGGGCACGAACGCCGGCGCGAGGTTCGTGCGGCCATCGTGCGTCACGCGTTCGGGGTGCTGGCCCTCGGGACCGCCGAGGTAGATGTGACTCGCCGAGGCGTCGCCCTCTGCGCCGCGCGCCGACACCCACGCGAGCGCTGCTCGGTCCGCCGAAAGCGCCGCTTGCCCATCGTAGCCGGGTGAGCTCGTGAGCCGCACGAGCTCGCCGAGCGCCTTCGAATCGCCGCGGAGCGTCGCGCGATAGAGCTCGGCGTCTCCGTCGCGCGTGCTGGTGAAGACGAGGGCTTCGCCGGCGTACGCGGGATCGCCGTGAAATCCTGGAGATTTGACGAGTGGGTGGGCTTCGGCGTGCTCACGCAAGGTGAGCTCGCAGCTCGGCAGCGCGCGTGGCACTTCACTTCGGCGCGCACAGGCGGTGCCTGCGCTTGCGGCAACGCCGGTGGTGCTCTCGCTCCCTGCGGTTCCCGCGCTCGCGGCAACGCCGGTGGTGCCTGCGCTCGCGTCGCCGGGGGTCTCGCAGCGGGCATGGACGAGGCGCTCTCCGGCGCGCGTCGCCGTCGCGAAGGGCCCGAGCGGCGTCGCCAGATCGGTCATGGCGCCGGACTCGAGGTTCACCGCGCGCAGCGTCGCGCAGCCTGGTCCGCTCACGAAGTAGAGCGTCTTGCCGTCCCCGCTCCACGCCGGCAGGCCGCTCGTGCCGTCGAAGGTGAGCTGCCGTGGTTCGGCGAGGCGTGTCTCGCGAGGGTCGGCCGCGACGGATTTTCCGGCTCGAATGCGGTGCGGGATCCACAGCGGACGCGCCGTGGTCTCGGCCGTCGGCAGCAGCCCCATCGGCTCCTTCTTCGCCGGCGCGCCGCAGCTCGCAGTGAGCGTGAGAGCCGCAAGCGCCGCGCAGCCTCGTGCCGACATCGCGCGCGACGTTACTCCGACGCACGCCCCCTGAGTCCGAAAAGCGCTGACAAATTCGCTCGCGGTCGAGCGGGCCGGGACGAGCGCAACCTCGGTCGGCGCCGACCGAGGCGAGACGAGCGTGTCGACGTGCCACCGCTCGGCCACAAAAGCCAAGAGGCCGAACCCCTCTCGGAGCTCGGCCTCCTGTGGCTGATGGCTCAGCCGTTTTCGACGCGGTTGCGCCGGCCTCGATCAGAAGTCGTGGCCGTGACCGCCGTGACCGCCGCCCGCCGGAGCCTTCTCCTCTTTCGGGAGCTCGGCGACCATCGCCTCGGTCGTGAGCATGAGGCCCGCGAC
>SYFR01000223.1 GCA_005800325.1 Myxococcales bacterium
GCTCGTCCTCGTAGACCTTGTGGCACGGGATCTCGCCCGCCAGGATCTTGTCGAAAATCGTCTCGGCCATCGCGCACCCTCCTCCCCCGACCAAGTCATGCGTCGGGGCGATACTCCGCGACCGACTCGGTCGGATGGAGCGACTCGTAGACGCGCACGAACGGCACGCTCACGCGGTCGTCGGCGACCATCGCCTTCGTCACGTCGTAGAACCAGTGAGCGAGCCGCTCGGAGGTCGGCGTGAACGGGAACACGGCGACCTTGATCCCGCCCGGCCGCTCGTTCTGCGCGCCGCAGAGCTCCCCGTCGAGCGCCGGCTGGAGCTCGCCCTCATGCCCGAGCGTCGTGAGGCGCGAGGCGACGAGCTGCTTGCCGAGGGTCGCGAGCGCTTCGCGCGTCTCCGCCCAGGTCTCGGCCCCGAGCGCGAGCGAGTGATCGAGCAGCCGATGGCAGGGCTCGAGCACGCGCGCCTGTACGACATCGAAGTCGATGACGAAGCCCTGGTTATCGAGACGCGAGGCCGCGAGCGCCACCTCGAACTTCCACGTGTGCCCATGCACGGAGATGCACGGTCCCTCGTGACCGCGCACGTGGTGGCCAAAGTGAATGAACACGCTCGTCGTGATGGTATACATGGCGCGCCTCGTGTGTGGGCCTCGACGCCGGCGGAGGGGCCGGCCGCATCGCCTCTCGCACATGCCACGTTTGCCCGGCAGTTGCGCGCAAATTGTCGCGCGGCCTCCCCAGCCATCGCCCCCGTGAATCGCCGACTTTTCCGCCCCCCAGGGCCCGCCGGCAGGCCCGGTCGGCCCCCCGATCGCGTCGCGCGGCTCGCGACCTCGATCACGCTCGGCGCCGCGGTCGGTCTCGGTGCCGCCCTCTTCGCCGGCGTCATCGGGGCGAGCGACGTGCCCTGGCCGGGCGCCGTTCGCCCGAGCGCGAGAGACATGACGGAGGCGCTCGACGATGCGACCGAGCTGTTCGAGCGCGAGCGCGCCGAGGAGTATCTCGAGGCGTCGGAGAAGGGCGAAGACAGCGAGCACATCTTCGTGATGCAGGAGGCGATCGACCGCGGCGAGCTCGACGCCGAGCAGCTGTTCTTGCGCGGCGACAGCACCTTCGAGCACGAGTTTCGCCTCGAGAACGGCTACGGCGACAACGGCGTCGAGACGCGCATGAGCCGCGTACATTTCGGGGCGCGCGGCGGTAGAGACACGTTCTCCTGCGCCGGCTGTCACTCGCAGGGGGGTGTGAATGGCTCCGGCAGCGCGGCGACCACCTCGTTCTACGCGGGCGACGGCGAGCGGCTCGGCTCGGCGGTCCTGCGCAACCCACCGAACGTGCTCGGCCTCGGGTACGTGCAGCTGCTCGGCGTCGAGATGAGCGCGCAGCTCGACCGTGCGCGGAGGACGGCGCTCGCCGACGCGAACGCGCGCGGAGAGGACGTCACGGTAGAGCTCGTCACCAACGGAGTGCGCTTCGGCAAGCTCGTCGCGCGCGCGGACGGCACCGTGGACACGAGCGGCGTCGAGGGTGTCGACGCGGATCTCGTGGTGAAGCCATTCGGGTGGAAGGGCCACACCGCGCGGCTGCGCCGCTTCGCCGAGCGCGCGCTGAGGACGCATTTCGGGATCCAGGCGCACACGCTGGCGCTCGCGCACAAGAGCGATCCGGAGCCGGTGCTGCTGGGGCGCGGCCACAAGTGGTTCGATCCGGACGGCGACGGCGTCGTCCGTGAGCTCGAGGAAGGGACGCTCACCGCCCTCGCGGTGTACCTGGCGCTACTCGAGGTCCCGGTGATCGTCGCGCCGAGCGACCCGGACCTCCTGGCTCGATGGGGCGCAGGCAGCGAGCTCTTCGGGCGCATCGGCTGCTCGGACTGCCATCGGCGGACGCTCGCGGTGTCGTCGCAGCGATGGACCGAGCGCGGCGATTTTACCGACCATGCCGGGGTAGAGCTCAATCTGCTCGCCGACGGCGAAGCCCCGCGCGCGCCCTCCGGCGTCATCCCGCTCTTCAGCGATCTCAAGCGACACCGCATGGGCGAGCGCCTCGCGGACAAGAACGACGATCCCGACGGCATCGGTCGCGACGTGTTCCTCACCCGCCCGCTGTGGGGAGTCGCGGAGTCGCCGCCTTATCTCCACGACGGACGCGCCGCGACGCTCCGGGAGGCGATCCTCGAGCACGGCGGCGAGGCAGAGAATGCGCGGGCGACCTTCGAGGGACTCGCACCGGCCGAGCAAGCGAGCGTCGTCGTGTTCTTGAGCTCGCTCAGCCGCACGCCGAAGCCGAGGCTCGAGCGATGAGGCCGTTTCGCGTCTTCGCGGGAGTGGTGCTCGTAGCGGCGCTTGCAGGCTACGTGACCGAGCGCCGCCGCTCGAGCCGACGCGACGCCGAGGGCGATGCCGGCAGCACCACGAGCGCGGACGCGGGCCGCTTCTCGCCACGCTTGCCCGAAGCCCTCGAGCAGCAGGTCGAGGCGGCCTTCGAGGCGGACGCACGCCGCCGGCAGGAGCGATTTCGCGAGGCGATCGAGCCCGGCCGCGCGCTCGCGCACAATCGCGCTGCCGCGCAGAGGCTCGAGGCCATCGCAAGCGACGCGAGCGAGCTCTACGCCGTCGGGGCCGAGCTCTTTCACCACCGCTTCACGCGCGCCGAGGGCTTCGGTGCCCGCGATCTCCCCGCGCTCGGCCGCGTGCACCGCGGCGCGCGCGGCGGCCCCGATGCTTATGCGTGCGCGGACTGCCATCGCCGCGGAGGCCCGGCGGGGAGCGGCGACGCGGTAGACAACGCCTATCTCGATGGCGACGGGGAGCGACCTGCGAGCGCGCTCGAACGCAACCCGAAGAGCCTCGCGGGCCTCGGCGTGATCGAGCTCCTCGCGCGCGAAATGACCCGCGAGCTACGGCACGAGCGCGACTCGCTCATCGACGACGCGCGGCGCGCCGGAAAGGCCATCACGATCGAGCTCGTCGCCAAGGGAGTGAGCTTCGGCGAGCTCGGGTGCAACGAGCGTGGGGAGCTCGACTACCGGCGGGTGCGCGGCGTCGATCCGAACCTCGAGGTGAAGCCGTTCGGATGGAAGGGGCACTCTGGAAGTCTTCGCAGCTTCGTCGAAGACGAGCTCGCGCTGCACCATGGCATTCAGACCGAGAGCCTCGTCGCCGCTCGCGACGTCGAGCGCGTCGGCCCGTTTGGCGGCGGCGATCCCGACGGCGACGGCGTGTCGAGCGAGCTCACCGGCGCGCAGCTCACCCTTCTCGTGGCCTTCCTCGCGATGCAGGAGGTGCCGACCGAGAGCCCGCCGTCGGACACGCTCGAGTTCGACCTCTACGCTCGTGGCGCCGAGCTGTTCGGGCGGCTCGGCTGCGCGACCTGCCACGTCCCCTCGCTCCCCTTGGGCTCTGCCGCGTATGCGCTCGAGGACGCGAGCGGGCGAACGCTCCGCACGCTCGACCTCTTGCGTGAGGGTGGCGAGCCACGGCTTCGCCGCGGCGCCGACGGCACCGTGCGCGCCTACCTCTACAGCGATCTCAAGCGGCACGTGATGGGACCCAATCTGCGTGAGGCGCGACGGTACCGTGGCGTGTCGGAGGCAGCCTTCGTCACGCCGCCGCTCTGGGGGATCGCGCGCAGTCGCCCGTATTTGCACGACGGCAGCGCACCGACGCTCGAGGATGCCATCCTCGCGCACAGCGGCGAGGCGCTGGAATCGCAGAAGGCCTTCGCGGCGCTCGACGAGCCCGGTCGCGCTCCTTTGCGCGTGTTCCTCACCGCGCTCACGAGGGCACGCCGCGTCTCCTTGCCGTAGTGAGCACGCGCCGCTGCGACCCACGTTGGATCGCGGAAGAGGACGTCCAAGGTCAGCGGGTGGCGTAGCGCTGCTTGATGTTCGGCAGGAGGTACTCTTCGAACGTGCGCGTCACGTCGTACTTGGGGGCGAATCCCCAGTCGGCGCGCGCGCGCGCGTCGTCCACCTCGGCCGGCCACGAGTCCACGATCGCCTGGCGGCGGAGATCGGGGACGAAGGCGATGCTGGCGCTCGGGAACGCGTCACGCACGAGCTTGGCAAACTCGCCCGCGGTCGGGCTGTACGCGGCGACGTTGTAGGTGGGCGTCGAGAGGCGGGCGCTCGGCGCCTGCATCAGCGCGAGCAGGGCGTCGATGGCGTCGGGCATCGCCATGAACGGGATCCGGGTGTCCTCGCGGACGAAGCACTCGTAGGGCTCGCCGCGCGCGGCCGCGTGGATCATCTCGGGGGCATAGTCGCTCGTCCCCCCGTGCGGGACCGTGTACGCCGAGATCAACCCCGGGAAGCGAATGGCGCGAAAGTCGATGCCTCCGCGCTCGCGATCGACGGCCAGCTGCCGGTAGTGCCTCGCGTAGTAGCGGCCGAGGTGCTCGCAGTAGAGCTTGTTGCAGCCGTACATGGTGGTCGGCTCGGTGTGCTCGGACTCAGGAACGGGGCCAGCCTCCGCCTTGGTCGCGAGATCCGGCAGGCCGTAGACGGCGATCGAGCTCGGGAAGAGAAAACGAACGCGCTCCCCATGCCAGCGCGACTGCTCGACGGCGAGCTCGAGCAGGTTCAACGTGCCCGTCACGTTGACCTCGTGCGCGGTCGCGGGCGTGAACTCCGAGCGCGTGGAGAGCAGCGCCGCGAGGTGGAAAATCGCGTGGATTTCGAACTCGCTCACCAGGCGCTCGAGCAAGCGCCGGTCGAGGATGTCGCCCTCGATGCGCGCCGCGCAGCTGCCGCTGACGGTGTGGAGTCCCTTGAGATCGAGCGCGACGACGTCGTACTGCGCGCTCTTGGTCAGATGGTGGATGAGGCCGTTGCCGACCTCTCCGGCCGCGCCGGTGACGAGTACGACGGGCTTGCGTGACACGGGAGCTAGTTGTTGAAGCGGAAGAGCTGCTGGCCCATGAGGAGCACTTCGCCATTGCTCAGCTCGTGATCGCCGAGGAGCTGGACGAAGGTGCCATTCGAGCTGCCGAGGTCGGTGAGATGCACGGCGCCGTTGGCATAGCCGACGTGGCAGTGCAGGCCGGATACGTAGCCGTCGTTTGCGAACGTGGCGTCCCCGCGCTCGCGCCCGAGGTTGATGCCGCGTGACGTCACGCCGATCGAGGGCTCACGCCGCTCGCGACCGACCACGAGGCCGATCCGCCCGAGCAGGCCGTCGGCCGACGCCCCTTGCACCGACACGCCGCCCTCGGGAGGCGGCTCGATGACGTCGAAACGCAGCAATTCTTGGCCGATGCGAAACTGCTGCCCCGAGGCGAGCGCGACGCTCTGGTCGGCGACGATTCGGCGAAACACGCCATTCAGTGAGCTGTTGTCGCGCACCGTGACACGCCCTTCGACGGCGTTGAATGCCGCGTGCTCGGGCGAGAGGAAGGGATCCGCGCCGAACAGCCCCCCGGTGGCGCGGCCAACGAACGAGGCGCCGCGCGGCAGCTCGTAGCGACCCACCTCTTGGCCCTCGGCGTCGAGCGCAACCAGGATCGCTCCCGAGCCCAGCGTCGCCGCAGGTGCGGGTGCGGGTGCCGGCGCCGGCGCCGGCGCGGCAGCCTTCACGAGATCGAGGCGAAAGCCGCAAGAAGCGCAGAAGCGATTGGTGGGCGGGTTGATGGTCTCGCACTCGGGGCACATCCCCGGCGGCAGCGCCACCGGTGCGGCCGGCGGCGCGGCTGCGGGGGCTTCTAGGCTCGGCGCCACTGCGGCTGGCGCGGCAGGCTCGAGCCCCGCGATGGCCTTGCCGCCAACTTGGGTGTGCTCCTCGAGGGGGGCGTCGCCCGCGTCGCTCTCGGCGACAGCGCGTGGCAGCTCGTGCCCACAACCCAGGCAGAAGCGGTAGTGGTCCTGGTTCTGCTTGTTACATGAAAGGCAGCTGATCACGTGGTCTCTCGCGAAATTGACTTGGGCGCGCACCGACTCGGGCGCACGAAATGACTTGGCGCGCGAACTGACTTGGCGCGCGAAGTGACCTTGGCGCGCGAAGTGACCTTGGCGCGCACCTGACTTGACGCAGATCGGTACCGCGTCCGCCGGGCGATTGCAATTTCCTCCGGCGAATGGGGACGCGCTCGCGGTGCCCCGTGGGCAGAGTCGCGTGAGGTACGTGATTGTCCCGAGATCGCGGTCGAGTAAGGTGCGCGCGTGGCACGGTCACGCATCGGCACCTCGCCCGGCGTCACGCTGGGGACGGCGCTCGGCGTCCTGGTCGGCTTGTGCGCGACGCTGGGGGCGGCCTCCGTCGCGTCGAGCTGCCGGCACGCGCCGCTGGCGGCGCACAGCGAGCGCGGACGACTGCCAACCGAGGAGGAGCGACA
>SYFR01000224.1 GCA_005800325.1 Myxococcales bacterium
ATGTGCCCCGCGTCTTTCGTGGCCTGGCGCTGACCGTCGTTGAAGTACGCCGGGACCGTGATGACCGCCTTGACGAGCTCTTCGTCCGGACAGGCCTCCGACGCGACGAACTTCATCTCTTGCAGGATCATCGCGCTGATCTCGGGCACCGAGTACAGCTCGTCGCGGATCTGGATGCGCACGTCTCCGTGCGGCCCCTCGACGATCTCGTAGCTTGCCGACTTTCGTGCGGTTCGCACTTGCGAGCTGTCCCACTTGCGACCGATGAGGCGCTTGGCGGTGTAGATCGTGTTTTCCGCGTTCGTGATCGCCTGGCGCTTGGCGATGTGTCCGACGAGCCGCTTGCCGCTCTCGGTGATCGCGACGATCGAGGGCGTCGTCTTGTAGCCGCCACGGTTGGGAATGACCTGGGGCGTGCCCTCCCCGTCGACGATGGCGACGCAGGAGTTGGTGGTACCGAGATCGATGCCGATGACGCGTTGCATGTTGGCGTCCTCCTTTCTAGGGCCTCGCGCACCGGGACTCCAGGACCTTCGACGTCGCGCCGCACTTTGGCCGATTCGACGGCCGCCGCGTCAACCGCTCGAGCGCTCAACCGCGCGCGGAGCGCAGCGCCGACTCGCGCGCCCGCTCGGCGAGCTCCGTGCGCTCGGGCGCGAGGCGCGCCGCCTGCTCGAACGCCGCGGCGGCCCCTCGAAAATCGCCGTCCTTCAGCGCCTGTTCGGCGGCGTCGATGTAACGGCGAAGCCGTCGCTCGCGTAGCTCGCCGGATGCCGGCTCCGACGTCGGCCCAGGCGCGCCTCCTGAGTCGTGGTCGCCGTGGCTCGCGCTTCGCGGAGCGTTGCTCGGCACCGGTACCCGAATGCCGCCGCCGGTGGGGCGGAGGCGGCGTGCGAGCTGATCGCGGCGCGCGCGAAGGAGCGCCTCGTCTTGCGGCGGAACGGTCGAGGCCCTTGGCGACGTGGACACCGGAGGCGGCGTGGAGCGACGCACCGGCGCGGAAGGCGACGGTATCGAAGACGCCGCCGGGGCTGGGGACCTCGGCGACGCAGCGACCGGCGCGGCGGACACCGGCGCGCCGGCTCTCGATTGGACGACCGGCGAGGCGGACACCGGCGAGAGAGCCGCAGACGCCGCTGCCGACTCAGGGGAGCTCGCGCGAGGGCGCGAGGTGCTGCCGAGCGTCGCGTCGTAACTCCGCCGTTTCGTGGGTTCGCGAAGGACGTCGTGCGCCTTCGTCAAGGCCGTGAAGATCGCCTCGATCTTGGATTTGTACGGGCCGAGGCGCTTGCGAAAGTGGCGATCGGGATGATATCGCGGCGCCGTCTTGTAGTAGGCGGCGCGGAGGGCATCCTTGTTCGCGTCGCGCGCAAGACCCAGGAGCTCGTAGTAGTTCTCGCGCGCGAGCCGTGCGTGCATCCGATCGATCTCCTCGCGCTTCGCGGTCGATAGGTCGATGGTGTCCCCGGTCTCGCTCGGCTCCGCGGGAGCCGACGGCGGCGAACCGCCCGACTCGACCTCGATGGCGCCGGCCGCCGCGAGCCGCCCCAGCATCTGCGCGACCTCGGCAACCGAGGCCCCGACCACGAACGCGAGGTCCTCTTCGTTGAGTGCTCCGTCGATCGACTCGAAGAGGTGCCGCTCCCGCGGTGCGAAACCCTGCAGCGTGCTCGCGTCGCGGCGTCTCGGAATTCTCGCCATGGGCATGGGTCGTGCGCGGCATCTCTCGCGCAGCCGGCTCGGAACACTACACGAGCCATGGGGTCGGTCAGCGAAAATCGCGCACCGTGCGCGCGTGGCTCTTGAGCCGCGGCAAATGCGCTTCTTTGGGCAGGCTCGTAGCGCTCGCCATCGACGCGTCACGGCGTGATGGCGGGTCTCCTCCCGCGGGGCGTCAGCGCGGCTCGGCGCTGCCGCCGGCACCGACCGCGCCAAGAATGACCTCTTCCTGAATCGCCACCGACTCGCGCAGCGCGGCGAGCGACCGCTCCTTGGCCGCGCGCGCGCCTGCATCGTCGCCTTTGGCGCGCAGCGCTTCGAAGCGGCGTTTCTCGAGCGCGCCGCGGATCTCGAAGAGCCTCCCGCGGAAATGCGTACGCTCGACCGCGAGCTCGAGGCCGCGCCGCACGTCCGCCTCGGCGGCCTCGAAGTCTCCCCGTTGGCTGCGCAGATCCGCGAGGCGCGCGAGCGTGTCGGCGAGCACCTCGCGCACCTCGGGAGTCGGTCGCTCTCCGCCCGGAGCCTGCGAGCGCACGAGCCGATCGAGCACGTCGATGGCGCGCGCCGGCTCGGCATCGGTCTCGGCGAGATCCGCTTCGAGATGGCTGCTGCGGGCCTTCGACAAGAACGCGAGCAGCGCTGCATCGACGACCGGCGCGCGCTCTTCGCAGCGTGCCGCGTGGGTTTGCGCGGGGCCTGCGCTAGGCGCCACTTCGCCATCCCGGCACCCGGCAGCCGACGCCGCAGTCGCCAGCGCGAGGACGACGAGCCACCGGGGCGTGCCCAGGCGCGCCTGCGCCACCGCCCGCAACCCGCCCGCGCGCCTCACCGCACCCCCCAAGCCGCGAAGCGATTGGCGCGCAGATCCGCCGCGCGCGCGGTGACGATGCGCGCCATGCGCTCGCTCTCGCCGCCGGTCGTAGCGAAGGGCTGCGTCGCATCGAACAACGCTGCCGTGGTGTGAGGCGCGATGAGCCGCGCGCTCGCGTCGCTCGAGCCGTCTCGCAGCCTCGCCGCCGTCGCCGCGCTCGGTTCCCGATTTTCTGTGAGGCCCGACACGGCGAGCGCGACGCCCGCTGCCAGCGCCCCGAGCACACCGAGCACCGTCCGAAGGCGAGCCGCTCCTCGCTCGCCGGCCTCAGTGCGAAGCGCGCGCCGAATGAGCCTCGCGTGCGTAAGCTCGTCGAGAGTCTCTCCGCCATGGGCAGCACGCATCGCCGCTGCCACGCCGACGAGCGGGTGCTCGCTCCCGCGATCGAGAGCCTCGGTGAGCGCCCGCGCGGCGGCCACTTCGCGGGCGAGCGAAGTGCCGTGCAGCGCGTCGCCGTCCATGTCGTTGCGGAGCGCCAGCACGAGCAGCGCGTCTCGGTCCGCCGGCGCGAGCTCGCGTGCCACGCGCGATCCGCCCGCAAAGCGCAGCGCCGCGGCGAAGCGAGCGAGCTCGTGCGTGCCCGCGCCGTCGAGCGCGTGCGAGAGCGCCGTCGCCTCGCGCAGCTCGGGCTCGCCGACCTCTGGCTCGACGAACACCGAGCCAAGCGCAAGCGCCAGGAGCGCCTCGTGATCTGCGCTCGCGAGCTCCTTCGGCTCGAGCGCCCTCAGCGCCTCCTCGAGCGCGGCGTCATCGCTCGACTCGGCCGCACCGGGCACTGCGGCTCCGCCCGGGATGAGCTCGAGACGTGGACGAGCGTCGTCTTCGCTGCGCTTCACGCTTCGCCTCCGAGCAGAACCGAGTCCTCGCCGCCGAGCGCCTTCTTCAGCGCCTTCAGCGCGCGGTGGAGTACGACATCGAGCGTCGCGACGGTGACACCGAGCGCGTGGGCCGCCTCGTCGCGGCTCTTCTCCTCGAGGACGCGCATCCGGATCACCGCAGCATAACGGCTGTTGATCGCCCCGAGCGCCTGGTCGACCTTCTCCTTTGCCGCGGCTCGGTCGCGCTGCTCGCAGAGCTCGACGTCGAGGCCCCGCGCGACGTCCGCCTCGGCCACCTCGACCGCGCGCTCGAGATCGGCCGGCTCGAAGAGCGACTCCCGGCGCCGCGCGCGCAGCATGTCGAGCGCGATGCGGAGCGCGATCACGCGTAGCCACGGATACACGCCGCACCCGCGCCACTCGAACTGCGAGAAGCGCTCGACGACGCGCACGTAGGTGTCAGCGAGCGCGTCCTGCGCGACCGCTTCGCTGCCGAGCCGCGGCAAGAGCACCGAGCGGTAGAGCACGGGCCCGTATTTTCGCAAGAGCATGGCCATGGCGGCCTTGTCGCCGCTTTGCGCGCGCTCGGCGATCGCCCGCTCCTCCGCGTTCGCTCGCTCCCGCTCGGCAGCTTGCTCGGGCGACAGCTCGATGCGTGCCTTCGGGGGTGCCGTCACGAGGCGCACGATACTCGCACGCCGCGCGGGGTGCGAGCCGCGAGCGGGCCGCGCGGCCCGAGCGCCGCGTGACAGCGGGCGCGCCACGCAGTCGACCTCGGCGGCTTGGCTCACGCGCTAGGAACGCCAAAGCCCGCGCGAGCTTACGCACGAGCCGCTCGCCCGGAGCCATTCCGGTCGTGACTCCGCGGCTCACACCGTTATGGTGGGCGGGTGAGCTCAACGGTCGAGTGTCGCGGTTGTGGCGCGCTGAACGGCAGCGATTTTGGTAGATGCGTGCGCTGCGATCAGCCGCTCGGTGACGCCGCGCACGCCGATGCGCTGCGACGCCGCGTGCCCGCGCCGCGCGTGCCGCGACGCTCGGCCACGCTCGGCCCTGGAGCCGAGCCGCTGTTCGGGCGCTATCCCGCCGAGACGCTCCCCGTGACGAAAGCCATCCTCGCCTTGACGATGCTCGTCGGGGCAGCGCAAATCTTCGCCACATTTTCGCACGAGCCTTCCGTCGCAGCGCTCTTCACCGGCGGCAACGCGGTCGATGCGATCGAACAAGGCGCGCTCGTGCTCGTGCCGAGCCTCGTCGTCGAAGAGCCCTGGCGCCTCGTCTCCGCGTGCTTCGTCCACTACGGGGCGCTGCACCTCTTGATGAACATGATGGGGCTCCTGCATCTGTGTCGGCTCGCCGAGCCTGCCATCGGCTCGGTGCGCCTCCTCATCGCGTACGTGGCCACGGGCGCGATCGGGTTTCTCGGTACGGTCGCCTTCCACGCCTTCACCGGCCGCATGGGGACGACGGCGGGCGCGAGCGGTGCGCTGTTCGGGATCATGGGCCTCGTGCTCGGCTTCTTGCTCAAGCGCGGCGACGAGCGCTGGAAAGCCTGGCTCGGCCAGACCGTGGTCTTCAGCGTCGTCTTCGGCTTCATCATGCCGGGCGTGAGCGTGAACAACGCCGCGCACCTCGTCGGCCTCGCGTCGGGCGTCTTGTTCGGCGTCGCCTTTGCGACCGGAGCGCCACAGCCCTCGACCGTATGGCAGCGTGCTCTCGCTGCGCTCCTCGCCCTCGGAGTGTTGGCGTCGCTCGTGCTCGCGCACGCCTCTCCCCTGCCCGCGCTCCTTCGCGGCGCCTCGTGACCTTCACCCCCGCGGCGCGCGCGGCTCTCCTCGCCTCTCCTGGGACTCGCGACACTCGGGACTCGCGGCACTCGCTCAGGGGCGACGTTTCTCGTAGCGCCGCTCGTACCGGGCTTCATCGATGCCGTCCGGCAGCACGATCGTCGCGAGCGACTCCACGTCGATGCGCGCCCCGCTTCGCGCGCGTTCCTTGGCGACGAGCTCGTTCTGCGCCGCCTCGACGCGCCGCCGCCTCACCTCGCGCCGCAGGTTCGCTTCCTCGGACGCGAACGAGCGCTCCTGGGCCGCCGTGCGTCCCGCGTACCGAACGAGCCACACCTGCGCGCCGTGCTCGACCGGCTCGCTCACCTCGCCGACGTCACGGAGCTCGAAGACTGCCCGACGAAGGGGGAGCGGCACGCGGTGAAAGTCGCCCGAGGGATCGTCGGGCGGCCCGACGTTGCCAAGGTCGCCCGCGCCGTCGACATCGCTCGCGCGGACGAGCGCGTCGAAACGAGCCTCGCCGGTGTCACGGTCGAGCGCGCGGCGCGCGCGTTGCGCGTCTTCATTGGTGCGAAACGCGACGGCGACCACCCTCCGCCGCTCTCTGACGACGTAGTTCGGCAGGTGCGCGTCGTAGAACGCCCGCAGCTCTGCGACCGCGAGCTCCTCTGCCGGCGGCACGCTCGCCGCCGCGCGCTCGAGCGCCGCAGCTCCGAGGATCTGCTTCAGCGCGTCCGCGATCTCGGGCGCGTCGGCGACGCGATGGCGCACGGCCTCTTGCGCCAGGATCTCCTCGTCGAGCATGCGATGCACGAGCTCGCGTCGCGCGCCGGCATCTTCGCGGTAGCGTCCCCGCTCGCCCTCCGGCAGCGAGGCCACGCGCCGAGCGAGATCTGCCGCCGTGATGCGCCGCTCGCCGACGACCGCGAGCACGACGAGCTCCGCGCGCCGACGCGCGCCGGCGGTGCCCCCCCGCTCGACCCGCGGCTCCGCGAGCCCGCGCTCGTCGCAGGCGAGCACGACGTGACACGCTGCAAGCAACAGCGCCCAGCGAACCATCGACCGCGACGATACTCGCCGCGGACACGGCGGGCCACGGCCACGTCCTCGTCATCCCTCGTCATGCACGCGAGGCACGCCGTGGTCGCGCCTCGCGTGACCTCCGCATGGCTCGGGCGGCAACGGCAGCGGCGGCGACTGCGTCTTCTGCAGCGGCTCCACGGGCGGCGGCCTCCCCATCGGTACGCTCGTGGTCACACCGCCGACTGCGAATCTCACGGTCCAGGGCGGCAACATCCCGACCGCGACGTTCAAGGCCGAGGTCGACGGCATCGACGTGACCGACAAGGTCAAGTGGGTGTTCGAGAAGCCCGACGTCGGCTCGATGCAGCCGAGCGGCATCTTCGTGCCGACGGGCAAGGTCGGTGGCCTCGGCAAGGTGCTCGCGAGCTTCCAGGACAAAGAAGGCGAAGCGACGGTGACGGTCTCGGTGACCGAGAGCGTGAACAGCGCGGGGATCACGCCGCAGCAGGAGATGCTGTTCGACGCGCCGAGCGGCCCCGATCCGTCGATGCAGCTCATTTACCCGTTCGACAAGACGGTGATGCCGCTGCGTGTGCTTGCCCCTGAGGTGCAGTGGGTCGGCGGCGCGAAAGGCGACATCTACCGCGTTCGCTTCACCTCGAAGCACATCAGCTACACCGAGTTCGTGACGTCGGGCGTGCCGGGCGGGTTCACGCTCGATCAGCAGCGCTGGGAGGACATTCAATTCTCCGGCCTCGGCCCGATCTCCGATCCGCTCAAGCTCGAGGTGTCGCGCCTCGCGGGCGGGGTCGCCTACCAGCCGAAGACCCTCGAGCTGCGCATCGCGCAAGGCATCGTCTACGGCAGCGTCTATTACTGGCAGCTGCCGGACGCATGCGGCGGCGACGGCAACGGCAAGATCCTTCGCATCAAGCCGAGCTCGACCACGGCCGACGAGTTCTTCCAGCCCGGCGAATGCTGGGGCTGCCACACCGTCAGCCGCGACGGCACGCGCATGATGGCGACCTTCGAGACGGGGAGCTTCAACGGCTTTCCCCTCCAGACGATCAAGCTCGACACGATGCCCTCGCAGTACGACACGATCACCCAGGCCTCGGGCGTGACGGGCGTCTACTCGGCCTACAACAACGACGGCACCAAGATCCTCTATTCGGACAACTACAGCGGCACGAAGCCCGCGGGCAGCGCGGCGCTGCACATCATCAGCTCGGCGAACGGTGCACCGGTCTTGCCGAACGCCATGCCGGCCGGCTGCGGCGAGCCCGCGTGGTCCCCCGACGGCACGATGATCGCCGGGATCTGTGGCCTCTCGGGCGGCGGCTGGACGTTCGACTCCTCGAGCGGTGGCCTCGTCGTCAACACCCTCAACGCCGCGCAGAACCAAGTCACCGCGTCGCAGATGATCGTCCCGCAGGGCGGTCTCCCGGGGCGCCCGGCCTACCCGACGTTTACGCCGGATTCGAAGTACCTCGCCTACGGGCGGCCGACTTCGGGCTCGCGTTCGACCGGCAACGGCACGCTGTGGCTCGCCGAGAACACGGGCGCGAACGCGGTCGAGCTCAAGAACGCCAGCAGCGACAATCAGAGCTTCAACCCCGTCTTCGCGCCGAAGTCCGCGGGCGGCTACACGTGGATCGTGTTCATCTCGCGGCGCAACTATGGGCACAAGCTGCTCGGCGCGAATCGCCAGCAGCTCTGGATGACGGCCATTCAGGATCCCCCGGTGCCCGGCGCCGATCCTTCGAGCCCGCCATTCTTCGTCCGCGGGCAGGCGCTCTGCGGCAAGAGCGAGAATGCCTATTACGCGCTCGATCCGTGCAAGAAAGACGGGGAATCGTGCGAGCACGGCATCGAGTGCTGCAACAAGAGCTGCATCTGGGACGACGGCAAAATGGACCACATTTGCAAGCCCCCGGACGGCGGCGACTGCATTCCGACCGGAAGCGGCGTGTGCGACGACGACTTCGATTGCTGCGACTTCAGCGACGGCGTCGTGTGCCTCAACGGCTTCTGCGAGGCGAAGCCGCCGCAATAGCGCATCTGCAATTCAGGACGACCCCTGGTCGCGCGGTGGCGGCGTCTCGGGTAACCGGGGCGCGCGTCACGGCAGGTTCGTCGGCGCGTACGCCCCGACAGCCGCAGGCGCTTCGCGCTCGTCGAGCATGCGACTCGCCGCCTTGAGCACGTCGACGTAGCTGATGATGCCCACGAGCTGCCGCGTGTGCGGCTCGCACACTGGCAAGGCCCCGATGTGCTCCTCGATCATGAGGTCGATGACCTCGCGCACGTCGGCAGATCCCTCGACGCTGATCACGTCGGCGCTCATGATGTCGGCGACCTTGAGCTGCGCGAGTCGCGCCACGCGATCGACGCTCTCGAGATCGCGGAGCCGATACACGCCGAGCGTCCGCAGATCGCGGTCCGACAGCATGCCCACGAGCTCGCCATCATCGATCACCGGCAGGTGCCGCACGTCGAGCTCGCTCAGGATCTCGAGCGCCGTGCCGACGCTGTCGTCGGAGCGCACCGTGACGACCTCGCTCACCATGATGTCTTCCGCGTCCATCGCTTCCACCGCCCGGCTTTTGTTGGCTGCTTCGCTTGCGAAGCGCTGCAGCGCGCATGCCACGCGAAACTCGCGGAAACTGCGGGCGCCGTCGCTACCGTGGCGCCACGCTCGCGCAGGCGGGCGCGTGGCGATCTGGTGAGGCGGCCTGCATCGTCGGCGACGGCGGCGGTACGAGCCTGCGTCCGTCCCCGCCCAGGTAGAAGCCCGCCTGTCGGGCGGTGAGCTCCGGGATGGCCTCGGCCCACACGTCCTCGAT
The DNA here is from genome assembly GCA_005800325.1 of Myxococcales bacterium. Classification (GTDB taxonomy): domain Bacteria; phylum Myxococcota_A; class Polyangia; order Polyangiales; family Polyangiaceae; genus SYFR01. The sequence goes on from SYFR01000224.1 coordinate 9,065, forward strand.
CCGCTCCGCGTACACAATCCGCAGCCCGGCCGTCACGTCTGCGGCGACCTGCCGCACCTCCTGCTCGTTCGCCCGCGGCAAGATCACCGTCTTTACCCCCGAGCGGCGCGCCGCGAGCAGCTTGTCTTTGAGGCCGCCCACGGGCAGGACCATGCCCGTGATCGTGATCTCGCCGGTCATCGCGGGGTCGGTGCGCACGGGGAGCCCGGTGTAGAGCGACGCGAGCGCCGTCGCGATCGTGACGCCGGCCGATGGGCCGTCCTTCGGCACCGCACCCGACGGCACGTGCACGTGGGCGCTCGACTCGCGCATCCGCACCGGCGCGATGCCGAGACGGTCAGCGCGCGACCACACGCAGGTGAGCGCGGCCTTCGCGGACTCTTGCATCACGTCGCCGAGGTGCCCGGTCAGGAGCAGCTCGGTGCGCCCGGGCAGCGCCGCGGTCTCGACGTAAAGAAGCGTGCCGCCGACCTCGGTCCACGCGAGCCCCGCGGCGACGCCCGCCACCGACTCGACGCGCAGCGCGTCCCCGAAGAACGGCTCGGGACCGAGCAGCGCGCCGAGCTGCGGGATCTCGAGCGCGACGGGCTCGTCATTGCCTTCGGCGAAGCGGAGCGCGACCTTCCGGATGACGCGCGCGATCACGCGCTCGAGCTGCCTCACGCCCGCCTCGCGTGTGTGATGACGAATGAGGTGCGGCACCACTTCGGAGTGAAACGCGAGGCGCTCGCCGCCGATCCCCGCGCGCTCGAGCTGCCGTGGCAAGAGGTAGCGCTCGGCGATGACGCGCTTCTCTTCGTCGCTGTACCCCTCGAGGCGAATGACCTCCATGCGATCGAGCAAGGGGCGCGCGATCGTGTCGAGCGCGTTGCACGTCGTGATGAACATCACGTGCGACAGGTCGAACGGCAGATCGAGGAAGTTGTCGCGAAACTGATGGTTCTGCTCGGGGTCGAGGATCTCGAGCCGCGCCGCCGCCGGATCCCCGCGAAAGTCTGCCCCGACCTTGTCGACCTCGTCGAGCATGAGGAGCGGGTTGTTGACGCCGGTGCGTCGGATCGCCTGGAGGATGCGGCCCGGCATCGCCCCCACGTAGGTCCTCCGGTGGCCGCGCAGCTCGGCCTCGTCGTGGAGGCCGCCCAGGCTCATTCGCTCGAACTTGCGTCCGAGAGCGCGCG
>SYFR01000225.1 GCA_005800325.1 Myxococcales bacterium
GCATCGCCCGCGCCCGCGGCTCGATGTCGCTCCGCTTCATCCCCTGGATGAGCCCCGGCATCATCACGTTCTCGAGCGCGTTGAACTCGGGCCAGAGGTGGTGAAACTGGAACACGAAGCCGATCGTCTTGTTGCGGATCTCGGCGAGCTTCGCGCTCGCTAGCCCCGTCAGCTCCTGGCCGCCGAGCTCGATGCTTCCGCGACTCGGGAGATCGAGCGTGCCGATGCAGTGCAGGAGCGTGCTCTTGCCCGCGCCGCTCTTGCCGACGATGGCGACGATCTCCGCGGGCGCGATGTCGAGGTCGATGCCTCGCAGCACGGCTAGCTCGTTGCCCATGTGCAAGAACACCTTCTCGAGGCCGCGAATTCGGACGAGGGGGTCGGTCATGTTCGTCACTCGTAGCGGAGGCCGTCGACCGGCCGTACGCGCGCCGCCGTCAGCGCGGGGTAGATCGTGGCGATGGTGCAGATCCCGAGCGCCGCGAGCGCGACCAGCACATAGTCCTGCAGGTCCACGTTGATGGGCAGCCGGTCGATGTAATAGACGTCCGGATCGAGGCGCACTCCCGACCACTCGAGCCCGAGGCAGACCGCGAGGGCGAACGCGACGCCGAGCCCGGTGCCGATGGCGCCGATGAGCACGCCCTCGAGCATGAACACCCGCATGATGGCGCCGTCGGGCGCGCCGAGCGCCTTGAGCACGGCGATCTCGCGGCTCTTCTCGGTCACCATGAGCAGCAGCGTGCAGATGATGCAGAAGCTCGCGACGGTGATCGCGATGCTCAGGATGATGAAGGTGGCGAGCCGCTCGAGCTTCAGCGCGCTGAAGAGATTCTTGTTCATCTCCTTCCAGTCGCGCACGAAGAGCGGGGCGGCCCCGGCCTTCCTCGTGGCGCGCGCCTCGTTGATGGCACGCACGGCCTCGTCGATGCGTGGCCTCACCGTGGCCACGGCCTCGGGCTCGGGGATGCGCACATCGATTCTGCTGATGCGCCCGTCGAGCTCGAAGAATTTCTGCGCCACCGGCAAGAGCGCGTACGCGTGGCTCGCGTCGTACTCGTACATGCCGCTGTAAAAGATCGCGGCGATGCGGAATTTCCGGGCGCGCGGCATGATCCCCATCGGGCCGAGCTCCCCCATCGGCGAGAGCACGGTGAGCTCGTCGCCGACCATGACGTGCAACGATTTAGCGAGCTCGCGCCCGACGATGAGCGCCGGATACACCTTGCGCTCGGCCGCCGCGAGGAAGGTCCCGCTCACGCCCGGATACTCGTAGGGCGGCGCCTTGAAATACGGCTCGCCGCCGGGCCCGCGCCCGATGAGCTCGCCGGTCGGAAGGTCGACCAGCTTCTCCGGCGACGTCAGGTACTCGAGCTTGCCGATCTCGACGTTCTCGGCGAGGTTCGTGACCTTGCCGATGCTCGAAGGCTCGATGCCGCGCACGAGCAGCCCCGCGGTGTTGGTCGCAGAGGAAGCCATCGCGTCGCCAGCGACGATCGGCGTCGCCGCCCCGCCGATGGGCGCGAGGCTCGTGCGCACCGCGTCGAGCACCGCGTCGTAGTCGGTGAAGTCGCGGGCGTCGCGCATGTCGATGACGACGTGGGCGCTGTTGCCGAGGATCTTGCGCTTCAGATCGTGCCCGAAGCCGCCCATGATGCTCGTCACCGAGCAGAGCGCGCACGAGCTGACCGCGACGCCGAGCACGCTGAGCACGCTGATGACGGTGAGGAACCCGCTCCTCGTCGCGCTCAGCAGGCGCGCGCTGACGAACGAGACGAACGTCCCTCCTTGCAAGAGCGCGAGCCCGACCGGCACGAGCGCGAGCACGACGTAGACGACGTAGACGACCGCCGAGACCAGGGCCGACGCGCGCACCACCTCGTGCAGGACATCGTAGGTCGTGACGCCGACCCGCTCCGGCGCACGCCATCGCGCGATGGCGAAGATGAGCGCCGGGAGCGCGACCCCGAACCCGATGCCGAGCCACCACAGGCCCGCCTTGGCGCGGCTCCGCTCCCAGCGCGACAGGCCGCGCAAGAAGAGGATGGGAAAGAACACGGGCACAGCGAGCGCCGCGGCGAGCGCCGGCCGACCGCGACCCGCGAGGAGCGACAGCGCGAGGAGCGACAGCGCGTAGAGCGCGAAGGCGCGCCGACTCCGGAGGAGCTTCATCCGGTCTCGGGCCGCAACAGCGGAAAGAGGATCACGTCGCGGATCGTCGGCGTCGCCGTGAGCATCATCACGAGCCGGTCGACGCCCATGCCGAAGCCGGCGCACGGCGGCATGCCGTGTTCGAGCGCGCGGACGTAGTCCTGGTCGAAGTCCATCGTCTCTTCCGCGCCGCGGGCCTTGGCCTCGACCTGCGCGCGAAATCGCTCGGCCTGATCTTCGGGGTCGTTCAGCTCGCTGAACGCGTTGCACAGCTCCTGGCCATTCACGAACAGCTCGAAGCGGTCGACCAGCGTCGGATCGGCGTCTTTCTTGCGGGCGAGCGGCGAGGTCTCGAATGGGTAGTCGGTGACGAACACCGGGACGCTCTTGTCGCCCTCGCGGTAGTCGCGCGCGAGGAAGGGCTCGGCGAGGTACTCGTAGGCGCAGAAGACGCGCTCGCCGCGGCTCGTCGTCTTCTTCATCCCGTTGCGAAAATTCGCCCAGTCGAGGTCGCGCCCGCGCCCATTGCTCGTCTTCGCCCACTCCTTGATCGGCGCGTCGTCCTGCTCGACGCTCTCGACGACTGCGAGCGGGAGCCCGCAAAGCTCGAGCGAGCGACCGATGGCGTCCTTCATCGGCACGCGCTCGAAGCGCTCGACCGTGAAGGGCCGCTCCTTGGCGAAGGCGGCGTGCTCTTCGGGCATCTTGGCGGCGAGCGCCGCGTCGACGTGGCGGAGGAGCGCCTCCGTCTGTGCCATCAACGTCTCGTAGGTCGCGTACGCCTCGTAGTACTCGAGCATCGTGAACTCGGGGTTGTGGCGC